>JANOJI010000563.1:0-6161 GCA_031408175.1 Ilumatobacteraceae bacterium | reverse complement strand
TTGGGGCCGAAGGGCCGCAATGTCGTGTTGGAGAAGAAGTGGGGCGCACCCACCATCACCAACGACGGCGTTTCGATCGCGAAGGAGATCGACCTCGAGGATCCCTACGAGAAGATCGGCGCTGAGCTGGTCAAAGAAGTAGCCAAGAAGACCGACGATGTTGCCGGTGACGGAACTACCACGGCCACCGTGTTGGCATGGAGCATGGTCCGCGAGGGCCTGCGCAACGTGGCCGCCGGTGCCAACCCGATGACCCTGAAGAAGGGCATCGAGGCTGCCGTCGAGGCCGCCGTTGCCTCGATCAAGGATCTGGCCAAGGAAGTCGATTCGAAGGATCAGATCGCACAGGTCGCCTCGATTTCGGCTGCCGACGACGAGATCGGCCAGATGATCTCCGAGGCAATCGACAAGGTCGGCAAGGATGGTGTCATCACCGTCGAGGAGAGCCAGACCTTCGGCATGGAAATGGATCTCGTCGAGGGCATGCGCTTCGACAAGGGCTACATCTCCCCCTACTTCGCCACCGACATGGAGCGCATGGAAGCGGTGCTCGAAGACCCGTACGTCCTGCTGGTCTCGTCGAAGATCTCGTCGGTGCGCGACATGCTGCCGGTGCTCGAGAAGGTCATGCAGGGTGGTCGCCCGTTGATGATCATCGCTGAAGACATCGAGGGCGAGGCCCTGGCCACGCTGGTCGTCAACAAGATTCGTGGCACGTTCAAGTCGGCAGCTGTCAAGGCCCCTGGCTTTGGCGAGCGACGCAAGGCGATGCTGCAAGACATGGCCATCCTCACCGGTGGTCAGGTCATCAGCGAAGAAGTCGGCCTGAAGCTGGAGAACACCACGCTCGATCTGCTCGGTAGTGCCAAGAAGATCATCATCACCAAGGACGAGACCACCATCGTCGAAGGTGGCGGCACGGAAGACGACATCAAGGGCCGCATCAACCAGATCAAGGCTGAGATCGATAACACCGACAGCGACTCCGACCGCGAGAAGCTGCAAGAGCGTCTCGCCAAGCTCAGTGGCGGCGTCGCCGTGCTGAAGGTCGGCGCAGCTACCGAGGTCGAGCTCAAGGAGAAGAAGCACCGCATCGAAGATGCCGTGTCGACCACCAAGGCTGCCATCGAAGAGGGCGTCGTGCCCGGCGGTGGAGTTGCCCTGTTGCGTGCGCAGGCTGCTGTCAACAAGGTTGCCGATGGCCTCAAGGGTGACGAAGCCACTGGCGCCCGCTTGGTCGCCAAGAGTCTCGAGGCTCCGCTGAAGCAGATCGCCGAGAACGCCGGCATGGAAGGCGGCGTCGTCGTCGACAAGGTCAAGAACCTCAAGGGCAGCCATGGCCTCAATGCGGCCACCGGTGTGTACGAGGATCTGGTCAAGCTCGGCATCATCGACGCTGCCAAGGTCACCCGCTCGGCGCTGCAGAACGCGGCATCGATCGCGGCCCTGTTCCTCACCACCGAGGCTGTCGTTGCCGACAAGCCCGAGAGGGACGGCGGCGGCGGTATGGGCGGCGGAGGCATGGAGGACTTCTAAATCCTCCGGTCAACCCATCGCATTCAGTGCTTGACGACTGCCCGCCGCATCGGGGCGCCAGTCATCAAACGCCTCGGATGAGGTGACGAAACGAAAACGAAGAAAGGGCCCGCAGCAATGCGGGCCCTTTCGCTACTGAGCGGTCGGTCAGCCGCCGGCGACGGCGGGGATGATGCTGACGGTCTCGCCGTCGGGCACCTTGGTGTCGACTCCGTCGAGGTAGCGAACGTCGTCGTCGGCCACGAAGACGTTGACGAACTTCCGCAATGCACCGGTGTCATCGAAGAGGCGCTCGCGGAAGCCGGGGTGCGCTGTGTCGAGATTGTTGAGCACATCGGCCAGCGTGACGCCCTCGACCTGTACGGAGGAGGCACCGCCCGCAATCGGACGCATCGTGGTGGGGATTCGAACATTCACGGCCATAACGGAAAGCCTACCAACCCGGTCAGGATTCGAAACCCGTGAGCACGGCCAATGTGTGCTCGGCCAGCGTGGGCAGTACGTACCCGCCTTCGTGCACAAACACTGTGGCTCGATCGAGATCGGCGAGCAGTCGACCGACCGCCCTGAAGCCTGCGTCCGTGACCAGCAGCGGGCTGTTCGGATCGTCAGCGGCGGCGTCGACACCAAGCGAAACGACAATCGCGTCGGGCTCGAATCGTGCGACGTCAGCGAGCAGCGATACGCACGCTTCCAACCAACCGGCATCGCCGGTTCCGGGGTCGACCGGTATGTTGCGATTGGTCGCGGTGTCGTCGATCTCGTCTGCGTGTCCGACCGTGTGGGGGAACCATCCGGCGGCCGGGTCGACGTGTATCGATCCGTAGAAGACGGCAGGGTCGTTCCAGAAGATGGCTTGCGTTCCATTGCCGTGATGGGCGTCGATGTCGACAACCGCGACACACTCGAGGCCCGCGGCGCGGAGTTGCGCAGCAGCGACCGCCGAGTTGTTGAGATAGCAGCTACCGCCGAAGAATGCCGGACCAGCGTGATGACCCGGTGGACGACAGACCGCATACGCTACTCCGGCGCCGTCCGCTATGAGATCGGCAGCGGTCGCGGCAGCATCGGTCGCAGCCTTGGCGCCGGTCCAGGTTCCTTCGCCGATGCATGTCATGGTGTCCATTGCGTAGAAGCCGATCTCGGCACGGATCGTTGCCGCACCACGACCGCGAACTCCACCCTGTGGGCCGGCAACAGGCGGGAAGTAGTACGGCGTGACGTACGGAAGAGCATCGTGTTCCAAATGTCCGTCGGCAACCCAGCGTTGGTAGGCGGTCCGTAGCACTCTGAGGAACTGCAAGTCATGCACCCGCAGCAACGCATCGAGCCCGTGATCCGTCGCCTCGACCATCGGCGCACCAGCCGCGGCACACGCCGTGGCGATGATCTCGGCGCGCGCCGGCAACTCGTCGGTCGCCTCGGTGACCCCGCACCACACGCCAGTAGCGACGTTGTGTTGCACGTGGTCAGGGGCCACGACCACCTGCATCGACAGGCCGCTTGCGCTCACATCAAACCCAGTAGCTCGTCGATCGGTAGTGCTTCGGCCACCCGACCAAGACGACCGGTGGTCGTTGTCGCCCTGAACAGGCTGTCGAGCACCGCTTCCTCTGTCGCGTCGACCGCCGCCACGAACAGTGCGTTGAGGTCGTGGTCGGACAGCACATCGTGGATCACTCGTCCACGTCGATCGCGCTCGAACCGGCAGCCGGTACTGAACGCCAGAAAGATCTCGCCACTGCCGTGTGTGGCCACCGAACCGGTTCGCGCCAGGCCGAGCCCGGCGCGACGAGCCACCCGTTCGCATTGGGCCGGAAGGATCGGCGCATCGGTGGCGATCACGACGATGCAACTCCCCTCTGGCGCTTCGCGTTCGCCGCTTCGTCCTCGTTCGGCGAACCGCCTGCCGACCGGCGAGCCGTTGACACACAGGCGCTCCAGCGCGCCAAAGTTGGTCATCACCAACACTCCGAGAACGTGACCCTCGACCAGGCGCGACGCGGTGCCGATGCCACCCTTCCAACCGAGGCAGGTCATGCCGGATCCTGCGCCGATCGCACCGGCCTCGAACGGCCCGCCGCCGGCAACCCGAATTGCATCGGCAACGTGATGCGGCTGCACCGCCATGACCGACGGATCGCTCAGCCATGAGTCGTCGCACTCGCCGATCACTGGGATGACGACGTCATCGCCGACGTCGGGAACGTCGCGCAGCGACGCCTCGACGACACCCTGGTACGCCAGGCCGACGCTCATCGTCGCCGTCAGCACCACGGGCGTCTCCAGCGTGCCCCACTCGCGGATGGTCAGCGATCCGGTCAGCTCACCTGCGCCGTTCAGCACCGCCGTGCCAGAGGCCATCGGATGGCGAAACATCGAATCCAGGGTGTCGGGAACAATCGCTGTCACGCCGGTGCAGTGCTCGGCAATGGTGGCGTGGCCGACGCGCAGGCCGCCCACATCGGTGATCGCGTTGTGCTCACCAGTCGGCAGCGAACCGACGTCGATCCCGTAGTCGCGCGGACGTGGTCGGTGCTCCGTCATGCGGCGAGAGTACAACGACCGCCTACGGTGCATCCCGTGCAGCGCTACGACGTCGCGATCATCGGCCTGGGCGGAATCGGCAGCGCCACAGCGTGGTTCGCAGCCCGGTCCGGTCACACAGTGATCGGGCTCGAGCGATTCGCACTCGGCGGGCACCATCACGGCGCATCACACGATCACAGCCGCATCATCCGCCACAGCTACCACACCCCGCACTATGTCGAACTGACCAGGCTGGCCTACGACGCCTGGCACGAGGTCGAGACCGAGAGCGGCGAGACGTGCGTGCATGTCACCGGCGGCATTGATCTGTTCCCGCACAACGCCGCGATTGGCATCGAAACGTACCGCGACTCGATGCGCGCATGCGGAGTGAAGTTCGACGAGTTGACGCCAGTGGAAGTGATGAGTCGTTGGCCGGCATGGCACGTCGCGGCCGACACCGATGTGCTGTATCAAGCCAACACCGGCATCGTGTCGCCCGCAGCAACAGTGCCACTCCTCCAACGACTGGCTGGCGATCGCGGCGCGTTGCTTCGCGGCAACACGACGGTGACAGCGATCGAGCCGGGCGGCGACAAGGCCACCATCCATCTGGCCGACGGCACGGCGATCGGCGCCGGGCAGGTGGTGGTCTCGACCGACG
This sequence comes from Ilumatobacteraceae bacterium, assembly GCA_031408175.1. Classification (GTDB taxonomy): domain Bacteria; phylum Actinomycetota; class Acidimicrobiia; order Acidimicrobiales; family Ilumatobacteraceae; genus JAENVT01. The sequence goes on along the minus strand of JANOJI010000563.1, from coordinate 1,432 downwards.
CCTGGACCGCGCCACTGATCGCGCCACTCGGAACGTCGTTGCCCCTGACCGTCACCCGCGAGCAGGTCACGTACTACGACACCGACACACCTTCCGCCTTCGCGCAAGCCAACTTCCCCGTGTGGATCTGGATGGACGACCCCTCGTTCTACGGCTTCCCCACGTTCGGTCGGCCGGGTGTGAAGATCGCCCAGGATTGCGGCGGGCTACCCGTCGATCCCGACACCCGCAGTTTCGAACCCGACCCAGCGATCCTGGCTCGTACCGACGCCTTCGGACATGCCGCGTTCGACGGCAGGCTGGGGTCGGCGCTGTCGACGACCACCTGTCTCTACACGCTGCCACCCGATCGCGATTTTGTCGTCGACTCGTTACCCGAGCATCCCAATGTGCACGTCGCACTGGGTGCCGGTCACGGCTACAAGTTCGTCGCCTGGTTCGGCAGGACAATGGCGGCTCTGGCGGGTGGCCGCGATCCCGGCTGCGACCTGACTCCGTTTCGACTGGATCGCCCGGCCCTGACCGACTCGGCGTGGGAAGCGAACTGGCTGGTGTAGTTTCGGCGGCGATTCAACGAAAGGCCGTGATCGAACCGCGCATCTTCTCGTTCCACCAGCGTCGAATGTCGAGGCTGGGGTCTTCCATAGACGCATACCAACCGTGCTGAAATGACCGGCTGCTCATGCCGCGCTGCACGCGCTCGCAGATCGACCAGTCCTGCAGGTTGACCATGTGCCAGAAGTCGACGGCGTCAGATGGGTCGAAGTCGCGTTTGGCAACCTCATCGGGGTGGAACAGCAGTTGGCATTCGATCGTGGTGCGACCTGCTTCGACCGGTTGGAGGATGAACGCGGCGATGTGGTCGCGCGACAGCGACAACATCAGGTTGGGATAGATCAGTTCTCCGAAGTGGTTGGTCCGCTCTTCCTCGTTGAGCCCGGGGAACGAGGCCCGCTCGCTGGAGCCAGTCGCGGTGAACGTGTCGGCGCCAGGTCGATGCGGTATGCCGTGCTCCCAATCGAGCGCGGCACCGCCCCGCACGCGAAACGACGGCACCAAGTCGCACAGCTCAGGATGAACCGGCCCGCAGTGATAGCACTCGTTGTAGTTCTCGGCGATCACCTTCCAGTTGGCGGCGACGTCGTAGGTGATCGACCGGCCAACGACGAGTTGGTCGATGGGAAAACGGCGTAAGCGCTGAGCTATGGGCCCGAGCTCGTCGACCAAGGACGGGCCGCCGGCGGCGAGTTGTACGAACACGAAACCACCCCATTCACACAGGTCATAGCGGTGCAGGCTGAACTCCGCAGGGTCAATGTCGTCGACCCATGGCGAGGCGCGCAACGAACCGTCGAATCCGTACGCCCAGAAGTGATACGGGCACCTGATGACCGAGTCGAAACACGCCGACGTCGCCGCAGAGGTCGAATCA
>JANOJI010000558.1:0-1846 GCA_031408175.1 Ilumatobacteraceae bacterium | reverse complement strand
TCGTTAGACCAGGAAACTGACGCCTTCGGTGAAGCCCATCAGCGCTCGACCGTAGATCAAGGCGCTGATCTCGGGCGCCACGACCGCGTGACGGCTGGCGATCTCGCTGTCGCGCCAGATCCGTTGCATCGGACTGGCTTCGGCGAACGACGACGCGCCGTGCGCCGAGCACAGCACTCTGATGGCCTCGCGCGCAGACTCGGCTACGTGGCCGGTGTCGTTACGGGTGCGGGCACGCTCCGCATACGTCATTGTTCGGTCGGCCTTGGCGGCATCGTCGATGTCGGCCGCAGCGCGATAGGCAAACAGGTGAGCAGTGTCGACCAGTGTGGCCGACTTGGAGATGGCCAGTTGGAACGTCGGCGCGTCCCGTTGCAACTCGTATTCGCTATAGGCGATACCGCGTTTGTGGCCCTTCTCGATCACGTAGTCGAGAGCGGCTTGGGCGAGACCAAGTTGTGGTCCGGCGAGGATCAACGCTGCGACCGGTATGAACGCCGAGCGGTACAACTCCTCGTCCTTGAACGGAGTGTCGTATTCGTGGTTCAGCAGCCCCGGGACCGAATGTAGATGGTGGTCGGGCACGAACACCTCGTCGGCGTGGATCGTGTTGCTGCCGGTGCCGCGCATCCCCGACACGAACCACGTGTCTTCGATGGTGACCTCACTGTTGGGGATCAGCGCCATCGCCGGATACAGGAACTCGCCGTCCTCGTTGTTGATCGGTACTCCGACGAAGGACCAGTCGGCGTGGTACGAGCCGCTGGCCCAGTTCCACGCACCGGTGACGATGATTCCACCCTCGACCTTGCGACTCGTCGCCGTCGGGTTGAACACCCCGGCGACGCGAGCCTCGGGGGTGGCGCCCCACACGTCGTCCTGCGCTTGCTCGTTCATACACCCAACGAAGAACGCGCACACGTTCATCAGTGCCGTAACCCAAGCCGTGGAGCCGCAGCCCTTGGCTACTTCGCGCGAGACCTCGAGCTTGGTTCGGATGTCGGTCTGCCAGCCGCCGTATCGCTTCGGCACCATGATCTTGAACGCGCCGGCCTCTTTCAGCGCAGCAATGTTCTCGTCGACGACGCGTCGATCCTCTTCGGTCCGGTCGGCATTCTTTTCGAGGATCGGGCGGATCGCGGCGATTCGCTCGAGCAGGCCATCGATGGACTGGGTCATGTGTGAACCCCTTTCGAGATTGAACGGTCAGGGTTGAGCGATCACCGGGTTCTCGAGGAACCCAAGCTTGTCGATCTCGATGCGCACGGTCGAACCCGGCTTCATGCAGCGCGGCGGGTCCATCACGAAACCGACGCCGGCCGGTGTTCCCGTTGCGATGATCGTGCCGGGGAGCAGCGTGAAGGCCGTCGACAGGTGAGCGATGAGTTCCCAGCAGTTGGTGATCATCTGCTTGGTCGAGGCGTCTTGGCGCAGGTCGCCATCGATCCAGGTGCGGATCCCGAGGACGTGCGGATCACCGACCTCGTCGGCGGTGACCAGCCATGGCCCGATGGGGCCGTGCGTGTCCCACGACTTGCCCATGGTCATGGTCGGCGTGGCCCGTTGCCAGTCGCGCACCGACACGTCGTTGACGATGAGATACCCGGCTACGACCGACGGTGCATCGGCGATCGACACATTGCGGCAGCGCGTTCCGATGACGATCCCCAACTCGCCCTCGTAGTCGACCCAATCCGGCGCAACAGTGGGTACCTCGACACCGTCGCCGGGGCCGACCACGCACGTGACCTGCTTGTTGAACACGACTGGTGCCTTCGGCTTGTCCATGCCACTCTCGGCGACGTGGTCGGCGTAGTTCAGCCCGATGGCCAGGAAGGTCGGCGGC
>JANOJI010000519.1:0-12999 GCA_031408175.1 Ilumatobacteraceae bacterium | reverse complement strand
CGACGCGACCGCTGCGGTGGTTTCGGTCACGGCCGTCGAACCATGTGGCGACACGTTCCTCACCGTGTGGCCATGCGGCAATGCGTTGCCCACGGCGTCGATGGTCAATGCGCCGGCGCGGTCGATCGTCGCCAACTCTGCTGTGGTGCGCCTGGGAGGCGGATCGCTCTGCGTGTATTCGATGCGACCGACCGATGTGATCGTTGACCTCAGCGGCTGGATTGCACTCACGGGCTTGCGTTCCTTACCCGTCGCTCCAGTGCGCGTGATTGACACCCGCGTGGGCGAGCCACAGGCATTGAACACAGCACAGAATCGGCTGGGCGCGAAGCGGTTGTTGGCCGTCGGTGTCGCTGCACTGCCGGGGTTCGATGCAACGGCCACCGCTGCGACAGTCAACGTGACAGCTGTCGCTCCAGATAGCGCTGGCTTTCTCAGCGTGTTGCCCGGGCCATGCTCGACTGCGACACTTCCACCGTCGACGTCCAATCTCAACGTGACCGCCGACCGCGTGGTTGCAGCCTCGGCCACGGTCGGGTTGGGGGATGGCGAGCTCTGCATCTACACGAGCACCGTCTCCGATGTGGTCGTTGATCTTCAGGCGCTGCACGGCTCGGTTGGCGGCCGGGTCAGCACCGTGCAGCCGCGTCGACTCATCGACACACGCGACACGACACGTCTTGCCGCGGGTCAATCGTTGCCGATCGGCCTCGGCACGTCGGCCTCAGCGGCGATCGTCAACCTCACTGCAGTCGACCCGGCGGATCGTGGCTTCCTCGCGCTCTACCCGTGCGGCGGATCCATACCGACGGTTTCGAACCTCAACGTTGTCGCCGATGCGGTTGTCGCCAATCGGGCGATGGTGTCGACCGCCGGGTCCAGTCAGTTCTGTCTCTTCACGAACGTCGAGACCGACGTGGTCGTCGACCTCGAAGCCATCATGACGCCGAGCTGATCAGTTCGACATCGACCGGGGTGCCGCCGCCGGGGCCGTTGATCGGCACGATGTCTTGGGGGCAGGCCGACGCAACCACGATCACGTCGACCTCGGCTCGGAACAACACGCTGTCGCCGGGTGCTGACACCGTCGGGTCGAACGAGATGTTGCCGTCGATGTCCCTCGGGATGTTCATGAACAGATTCAACGGAGCCGGCACCGGAGCGCCGCGCACGATGGACAGTTCGGCCAGCGCTTCGGCGAAGTTCTGACAACACGAGCGATGGTCTGGCGGAGCACCCAACTGTTGGTAACGAAACTTGTCACAGGCCGCGATCACGGTGTCGTGCACGCCCGGGCTTGTGTCCTCGACGAGGGTGAGTATGACCGAACGCTCCTCATCGAGCATCGAGTCGCCGGGGTGCGGACGCAGGTGACTCCACAGCACGCGCGAATGCTGCATCGACATCGCGATATCGGGGCGATCGGCTCGCAGTGCCCAGAAGTCGACGACTTGAGTTCCATGGGTATTGACGACACGCACGGTTTCCCCTGCGTTGACGCGCAGTGCACGTCCATGACTTCCTGGCACGGTGACGTTAGGCATGAGACCTCCGAATGAACTCGACGTTGCGGCAGAACACTCCGACAACGTACGACACCCTGCCTGGTAGGTTCGGGTCGTGCGTGCTCGAGATGACGCCGGAGACCGGTGATGCTCGTCGGCCGCCAACTGTTGGCCAACAGGTATCACAACAAAGGCACGGCCTTCACCAGCGAAGAGCGCGACATGTACCGCCTCAACGGGCTGCTGCCGCCTGTGGTCGAGGATCTCGAGACGCAGCTCGGGCGAGTGCGAGCAGAGTTCGACGCAGCGCACGGCGACCTCGGCCGTCACATCTTTCTCCGAGCCGTCCAGGGCAACAACTCGGTGCTGTACTACCGATTCCTCGTCGACAACCTCGAGGAGCTTCTGCCCATCGTGTACACGCCGACCGTTGGTCTGGCCTGTCAGGAATGGTCGAGGATGTACCGCCGCGAACACGGGTTGTACGTGTCGTGGCCGGATCGGCGGCGCATCCCTGAACTGCTCGACAACGCGCTCTCACCGGGTGGGGTGGATGTCGACGTCGTCGTCGTGACCGATGGCGAGCGCATCCTCGGTCTCGGCGATCTTGGTGTCGGCGGGATGGGCATTCCGATCGGCAAGCTCGCGCTCTACACAGCGGTCGGGGGTGTCGATCCCGAACGCACGCTGCCCGTGTTCCTCGACGTCGGCACCGAGAACGAGGTGCTGCTCTCCGATCCGCTGTATCTCGGCTGGCGTCATCGACGGCTGCGTGACGATGACTACGACGAACTCGTCGATGCGTTCGTCGATGCGCTACGCGACCGTTGCCCCGGCGTTCTTCTGCAGTGGGAGGACTTCGCCCAACGAAACGCCAACCGGTTGCTGACATCGCATCGCGACAGGATCTGCTCGTTCAACGACGACATTCAAGGCACGGCTGCGGTCGCCGTTGCGGCGATCGTCGGCGGTCTGCGCATCGCCCGACTTCCGCTCGCTGATCTGCGCGTGGTCATCGTCGGCGCCGGATCCGCCGGCATCGGGATCGCTCGACAAGTGACCGGTGCACTCGAAGCAGCCGGACTGTCTGCCGACGAGGCCAGGCTGCGTTGCTGGCTCGTCGATCGCAACGGTCTGCTGCATGACCGGCTCGACGATCTTCGCGATTTCCAGATGGCGTACGTGCGCCCATGGGAATCGGTGGCCGCTCTCGCTGACGCCGAGGGACAGGTCCCGCTGCTCGCGGTGGTTCGCGAAGTCGCTCCGCACGCGATGGTCGGCGTGACCGGCCAACCCGGATTGTTCACCGAAGCGGTCGTTCGTGCGCAAGCAGCCGGCGTGAATCGCCCGATCGTGCTTCCGATGTCGAACCCAACGCCGCGTGCCGAGGGAATTCCTTCCGACATCTTGGCGTGGACGAAGGGCCGCGCTCTCGTCGGCACGGGCAGCCCATTTCCACCTGCCATGGTCGGTGTCGAATCCCATCCGGTCACGCAGGTCAACAACCTCTACCTGTTCCCGGGTCTGGGTCGCGGGGTCGTCGCCGTCGGTGCCAGCCGGGTCAGCGACGCGATGCTGAGCACCGCCGCAACCGCCATCGGGTCGGTCGTGCCGCGAGATGTCGACGCGGCACTGACAATGCTGCCGGCGCTCTCACAAGTCGGTGAAGTTGCCGATGCCGTCGCGCTTGCCGTCGCCCGCCAAGCGGTGGCCGAAGGACTCGCTGCGCCGCTGGCCGACGACGACATCGTCACCGCGGTCGAAGCACGCAAATGGCGCCCGCAGTATCACGACGTCACGCATCGGGCAGGATGAGTGGATGAACCCCGGCCCAATGCAACCCAGTCCGTGGGTGCTCGCCGGCGAACCGACGAGCCTCGGCGATCCGACGGGCCTCATCACCTTGGTCGACGGTCAGACGTTCTGTCTCAGTGGCCGATCCGGAGACTTCAGCACCAGCCCCACGCATGGCGTCTTCTTTGCGGACATGAGGGTGTTGAGCCAAGCCAGACTGCTTGTCGGCGGTGTTCCGGTCGAACCCCTCACCGTCAGTCTCGCCGAGGCCAGTGGTGCGACGTTCGTAGGACGTTCGGTGGCGGCAAGCCAGATGGAGCCGCGGCTCCTCGTCATTCGTCGCCGTCAACTCGGGTCAGTGTGGCACGAGCAGGTCGAGCTGCGCAACACCGGCGCTGCGGCTGTCTCGACAGTTGTCGAGTTGGAAGTCGCAGCCGATTTTGCCGATGTGTTCGCCATCAAGGCCGGTCGTCCTAGCAGCGAAGGTGAACATTCGCTCGAGGTCAAAGAGACGAGCATGCTGTTCAGTTGGCGGCTTGGCGACGTACATCGTCAGGCCGAGTTGACCGTCGATGGACCTCCCGTACAGGTTTCGACGCGCGGATTCGTCTGGAACGTCCATCTCGAGCGCCACGGCGTCTGCGTAATCCAGCTCGATCTCACCGTGGCCCTGGGTACTGCGTGGATCGAACGCAGGCACCATCACCCGACCCTCAGGAACGCTGCCAACCGCAGCCAGGGCTGGCTGGCGTCGGCGCCGAGGTTGCGCACCGCCGACCGGGGCTTGAGTGCCGCCTTCGATCGGTCGATCGGAGACATCGGCGCCCTTCGGCTGCATGATCCGTCCGGGCATCGCCGACCGGTGATCGCTGCGGGCGCGCCGTGGTACATGACACTGTTTGGCCGAGATGCGCTGATCAGCGCGTACATGGCACTGCCGATCGATCCGACGTTGGCAATCGGCGTGCTGGAGGCTCTCGCCGAACTGCAGGGCCGCGACGTCGACCTGATGTCGGAGGAGGAACCGGGGCGGATCATGCACGAGACCCGGTACCTGGGCGTGGAGGCACCGACGCTGACCGGTGGTAGCACCTACTACGGCTCGGCCGACGCCACCCCGCTGTTCGTCGTGCTGCTCGGCGAGCTCAGTCGTTGGGGCCTCGACGATGACGCGTTGCGAGACCTGCTGCCGTATGCCGATCGTGCCCTCGCTTGGATGCAGGACTACGGCGATCGAGACGGCGATGGCTACATCGAGTACCTGAAAACGTCCGAGCGGGGATTGTCGAACCAGGGATGGAAGGACTCGGCCGACGGAATCCGCTACCGCGACGGTCGCATTGCCGAGGCGCCATTGGCGCTCTGCGAGGTGCAGGCATACGCGTATGGCGCGTATCGGGCGCGCGCTGCCATCGGTGTCAGACTCGGTGAACCCGAGGTGGTGGCTCGCTACGGGCAACTCGCCGACGAGCTGAAAGCCAGGTTCAATCGTGACTTCTGGCTTCCCGATCTCGGCTGGTACGCCGTCGCACTAGGACCCGACAAGGAGCCGGTCGATTCGCTTACATCGAACATCGGTCACTGTTTGTGGAGCGGCATCGTCACCGACGAACGGGCGGTCCTTGTTGCCGAGCGGCTGATGTCACCGGAGATGTGGAACGGCTGGGGAATCAGGACGCTTGCCGCCGACGAACGGGCGTATGACCCGATGAGTTATCACTGCGGCACGGTCTGGCCTCACGACGGTGCGCTGTGTGCCGTCGGGTTGAAGTCCTACGGATTCGACAAAGAGGCGCTGACCATCGCCAAGGGATTGCTGGCTGCATCGGAGGCCTGGGCCGGCCGGCTCCCCGAGCTGTTCTGTGGACTCGATCGGGCCGATGTCGAGACACCCATACCCTTCCCAACCTCGTGTTCTCCCCAGGCGTGGGCAGCAGCGACGCCGTTTCTGCTGCTGCGTATCATGCTCGGCCTCGAACCCGACGCCGAGAAGGGTCTGCGGGTGGATCCGATCCCTGGTGCCATCGAAGATGACCTGCTGCTGGCGGGCATCCGACTCGTGGATCGACGCTTCAACGTGCGAATCGACGATGGCGCCGCCACCGTCCGTGAACTGGATCTCGACGGCGCTGCACCGAGATCCGATCATTCGACCGTCGCTGTGCTCAGCCCGGAGTCGGGCGTGGCAGAAATCGACGGAGAGCCTCGGCAACGCCAAGCCCGACGCTGGCGGTGGTCAGCTGTGCGCCGGACGCTTGCACGGCGTCGTCGGAGTTAGCGACACCAACGGCGATCGTGGCGATTCTGAACATCGCCAGGTCGTTGGATGCATCGCCGATGGCCAGGATCGGCACGCTTTGCAGCCCGAGGTCAGTGATCGCCGCTGTGAGCCCGCTGCCCTTGTCGCAGCCACGTGGCGTGAGTGCGATCGATCCCTTGTTCGTGATGATGGCGCGATTGCTGCCGACACGGTCGCGCACCTCGGTGACCAGCGTCAGCATCGTCGTCGGCGCACCGATCACGACGTGACCGATGTCGAGCGATGGCACGCCAGCGGCCTGCAGACCGGCGATCAACTCAGCCTCTGCTGGCTCGGCGAGTAGCGTGAGCTGGTGCGTCGCGACATTCACCAGGACTCCGCCCTCCTCGCACACGACTCGTTCGGTCAGCTCGAGAACCGTCGGTACGACGTGGCCGAGCTCCTCCCAGCGCCGGCCGGTGACGATGACCAGTGTGTGACCGTCGCCCTTCGCCTGGCGGAGAGCATCGACGGCCTCCTCTGCTACGGCGAGGCCGTCGAACAGGGTTCCGTCGACATCGACGGCGATCACCATTTCGTGCACGCCCCTTCTTACCGCATCAGCGACGAATCGAACATCTCAGCCGCTCGCCGTTTCGAGGGGTATACGATCGGGTACACGGGACGGGTTGTTGGATGAGTTGAAAGGCCTGTGCTGATGAATGGACTCGTCGTGGCGGCCAATCGGCTGCCGGTCGAAGTCAGTGCCGACGGGCAGCTCAACACAAGTCCGGGCGGGTTGGCATCGGCACTATCGTCGGTGACCGCGGCCGGTACCCATTGGGTCGGCTGGGGTGGTCCCGAGGCCGGGCGGCTGAAACAGTTCGACTACGGCGATCTGCGGCTGCACCCTGTGGCGTTGTCCGACGTCGAGTTCGAGCGCTACTACCAGGGCTTCGCGAATGCGATCCTGTGGCCGTTGTTCCATGGTCGATTGCGGCGGGTCGAATTGAATCGCGCCTGGTGGCATTCGTATCGCATCGTCAACCGCCGGTTTGCGGCTGCGATCACGCGAGTCGCCCCTGTCGGTGGAACCGTATGGGTGCACGACTATCACCTGCTGCTCGCGCCGGCGTTGATCCGGGCCAAGCGCCCTGATCTGCGCATCGGCTTGTTCCTGCACATCCCGTTTCCCAACGCGCAGTTGTTCTCGATGCTGCCGTGGCGAAAAGAAGTGATCAAAGGCATGCTCGGCGCCGACGTGTTGGGATTCCAGGTCGCCGACGATGTCGCCAACTTCGTCGCGGCTGCAGAGCGCCTTGTCGACGCGCGCACTCGTGGCCACCTGCTCTTCGACGGCTTCCACGTGGTCGATGTCGACGCTTTCCCGATCTCGATCGATTTCGCTCACTGGGATTCGTTGGGCCGGAAGGCCGAGTCCCAGGCAACGAAGCATCGACAAGACCTCGGCGTCGATTCGGTCTTCCTCGGCATCGATCGCCTTGACTACACCAAGGGGATCTCGCAACGTCTTCGCGCTTTCGGCGAACTGCTCGACGAGGGTTTGCTCGACGTCGAGACCTGTGCGTTCGTGCAAGTGGCCGTACCCAGTCGCGCCGAGGTGGCCGCATACGAAGACGAGCGCGAGGAGGTGGAGGAGTTGATCGATCGGATCAACACCAAGCACCAGCGGCGCAATGGGTCGCTGCCCGTGGTGTACATGGACGCCTCGCTCGACGAGGTCGAGATGGCAGCGTGGTTTCGCGCTTCGGACGCCTTGGTCGTCACCTCGTTGGCCGACGGAATGAACCTGGTCGCCAAGGAGTTCGTCGCTGCTCGCACGGACGTGCGCGGCACTCTCATCCTGAGCGAGTTCGCCGGAGCGGCGCAAGATCTCGATGGTGCCCTGATCGTCAATCCCTACGACATCGAGGCGATCAAGCGAGCGCTGCTGCGTGCAATCGCGATGCCGCAAATCGAGCAGGCGGCGCGTTTGAAGACGATGCGCGCGGCCGTTCAACACAACGATGTGCATCGCTGGGCGCGGCACTTTCTCACTCGGCTCCAATCGGCGGCGCCGGTGCGCGGAGGCGATCTGGCATTGCGTTCAGACGTTGCCGACGCCGCCGGCTCGGAGACGGTCCGAAAGCTCCGGTAGCTGCCGGCATCAAGGAGAACGCTATGGACATCGCGATCATTGCCCCGCCGTGGCTACCTGTTCCCGCACCCGCGTACGGCGGAACGGAGGCCGTGCTCGACGAACTGGCCCGCGGTTTGCTCGCCGCCGGCCACAACGTACTGATGGCGTGCCATCCAGACTCGACATGCCCCGTTCCGAAGGCCTCGGTGATACCTGCCGAGGACGCGGTGCGAATGGGTCGCGCCAGTATCGAGTTGGAGCACGTGATCGGTGCTTACGAATTGGTCCAGGATGCCGACGTCGTTCACGACCACACGCTGGCGGGTCCTGTCTACTCCGCGCGATTCGCGAACCTTCCTGTTGTCACCACCAACCACAATGCGTTCACGCGGACCTACAACGCGATCTACGGCGCGGTCGTGCCACGGGTGGCGCTGGTCGCGATCTCCAAGTCGCATGCAGCCTCGACTCATCTGCCGGTCGATGCGGTCGTGTATCACGGTGTCAACGTCGAGGACTTCCCGGTCGGCGCGGGCGACGGCGGATACGTGGCCCTGCTGGGCCGCATGGCCGCCAACAAGGGTGTGCATCGAGCCATTGCGGTGGCCAGAACGGCAGGCATCCGATTGAAGATCGCCGCCAAGATGCGCGAGCCGCACGAACATGCCTACTTCGAGGAGTTCGTGCGTCCGCTTCTCGGCGATGACGTGATCTATTTGGGAGAGGTTGACGCCGACGGCAAGCGCGAACTGCTGGCCTCGGCCGCCGCACTGCTCAATCCGATCAGCTGGCGCGAGCCGTTCGGGATGGCCATGCTGGAGTCGCTCGCATGTGGCACACCCATCGTTGGATGCCCGCAAGGCGCGGCCCCCGAGATCGTCGAACACGGGCTCACCGGATTCCTGGGCGATTCGGATGCAGAACTGATCAATGGGCTGCGGTCGCTCGATCAGATCGATCGCGCCGTCTGCCGGGAGCAGGCGCGTTCGCGGTTCTCTGTCGAGCAGATGGTCGAAGGCTACGTGGGCGTGTTCGAGCGCCACCGCAGCAGCAACTTCGCGGTTAGCTGATCGCCACGTCGCTTCCCTCCCAATACGGCTTGCGAAGCTCGAGCTTCAGTGGCTTCAGAGCACCAGACAACGGGATCGGCTCTGTTCGGAACTCGACCGACTTTGGCACCTTGTATCCGGCGATCGTGACCCTGGCGTGTTCCTTGATCTCTTCTTCGGTGGTCGTCAGACCATTGTGCAGTACGACGATCGCATGCACCTGTTCACCCCACACGGGGTGCGGAATACCGATCACGGCAACCTGCTCGACGGAAGGATGGGTCGAGATGGCGTTCTCGACCTCGATCGAGTAGACGTTTTCGCCACCGGAGACGATCATGTCCTTCACCCGATCGACGAGATACAGGTAGCCGGCGGCGTCGACGTGGCCGGCATCGCCTGTCCGGTACCAGCCGTCCTTGAATGCGCTTTCGGTGAGTTCGGGCTGCTTCCAGTACTCGCGCATGAAGTTGCCTGCACGTGCGCAGATCTCACCGTTCTCGCCCGGGGCGGCGACGGTGTCGTCCTTGCGGCGCACGCTGATGTTGACGCCGATCATCGGCCGGCCGGCCGAGCGCAGAATCGGACCACCGCGTCGATGGTCGGCCGCGGTCAGGAAAGTGAGCACCGACGAGCACTCCGTCATGCCGTAGCCCTGCGACAGATTGAGGTCCGGGAATGCCGCCATCACGCGAGCCAACAACGCGGCAGGCATCGGCGAAGCGCCGTAGACGAGATCGCGTAGCGAGGCCAGGCGCTCGGGCTCGAAGTCAGGATGATTCATGACGAGTGCGATCATCGTCGGCACCATCACGGTCCAGTCGACGCGGTACTGCTCGATGGCCTCCATCACCTGGTTGGGCTCGAACAGGGGCACGAACACCGACGAGCCACCCGTTGCCGGGATGCCGAGGATGGCGCCCATCGAGGCGGCGTGGAACATGGGGGTCTGGTGGAGATAGACGCGATCCTCACCGAAGTCCACGGCGAGACCGATGTGGTAGAAGTTGAGCATCTCGGCGCGCTGGTCGAGTAGAACGCCCTTGGCGCGTCCAGTGGTGCCCCCGGTGTACATCATCACGACCGGATCGGTTTCTTCCGGCTCCGGCGGGATGACGGCCGCGCCGGCTTCGATCAGGTCCTCGTAGCGGATGTCGTGCGGCAGGTCTCCGTCGCCGATCAGTACCACATGACGAAGCGGCAACTCCGAACGGATCTCTTCGATGTTGCGGGCGAAGTGTTCGGCAAAGACCGCGTCGACGAAAACGACTGTCGTGCCCGAGTCGCGCAGAATGTATTGCAGCTCCTTGCCGGCCAGACGCAGGTTGAGCGGGTTGATGATGCCGGCCCCGAGAAACCCGGCGTGGAACAACTCGAGATATTGGTGGCTGTTGCACGACATGACAGCAAATCGATCGCTGCGCTGCAGCCCGAGCTGATTGCGCATACTGCTGGCCAGCCGCATGACCCTGTCGCCCTGCTGTTGGAACGTGGCGTGGTAGGTACCGTCGTGGAAGCCGACCCTGTCGGGCCAGCGCTCGAGCGCGGGGAGAAATTGGCGATGGAAGATGAGTTCCTTCATGTCAGACCTTTCCTAAGCCGCCGCGGCTGCGGCGTCTAGTTGAGCTTGGGTGACTCCGCACAGCTTGGCCGACGAATCGAGCAGTGCATCGACCTCGGCCGGTCGGGGCGCCGAGGCGATACCGAGGGCGATCAGGTCGGGCTCCGATGTGGTCGCCAACAGGTCGTCGGCTGCGCACCGAGCAATACCCGGATCGGTACCGACCCCGACGAGGGTGTCGTAGAACACTCCACCGATCAGACCGGTCGGCCTCTCCGCCGGCCCGGGGGGCAGCGTGTCGGGGGGCGGCAGCGTCTCTCCGGGCGCCAGTGTCACGCCGGGCGGAAGCGCCGTCGTCGTGCTTCGCGGAATGGTTGTGGTAGGCGCCGGGATCGTTGCTGGTGCCTCGACGGATGCGGCGGCACGGTTCGCGGCGACGACCGGCTCGTCGTCTCTGACCGACACGGCGAGGATGGTGAGGCCGAGCACGGCGATTGCGCCACCACCGACCCAGCCGCTCACAGCGCGGCGACCGCGAGTGTGCTCGTGCGCTGCGGCGGGGCCCATCGCCAGCAGGCCGCGGCGGTCGGCCTCCTTCACGAGGGGTGGCACGACGACAAGCGCCGACAGCAGGGCAACGCCGATGTTGATGGTGACCACCACGCCGAAATCGGCGAGCAACGGAAGCGACGAGAACATCAGCACGGCAAAGCCGCCGAGCGTTGTCAGGGCCGATGTGAAGAATGCCCGCCCGGTGTGCTTGGCAGCCATGTGTGTGCTGAGTTCCGGATCGAGACCGCGTTCGCGTTCCTCGGCGTATCGGGCGATCAACAGCACGGAGAACTCGGCGCATGTCGCCACGACCAGCGGACCACCGACCGTCGAGAGCGGGCTCAGGGTGATGTTGAGCACTCTCACCAGCACCGCGGCTGCGCCGACGGCGATGAGGACGGGAACCATCGTCAGCAGTCCGCGAGCGAGGTCGCGGTAGCGAAGGATGACGAAGGCGGCCACCAGCAGCAAGGAGACGATGGTGAGTTGGGCCCGGTTGGCGGTGATGTTCTCGAGCAGGCCGACGCCGACGACGGCGAGTCCGCCGGTGGTGGCCGTCGGGGCATTTGCCGGCAGCAGCCCGCCGGCGCCCGGATCAGCGATGGCGGCGCGCACGTTCTCGAGCACGACGGAGCGCTCCTCGAGTGACGACGGCCCGACCTGGAACAGCACCTGGGTGGCGTTGCCATTGTTGGCAACAAGCAGCCCTCGCAATGCCGGCGGGGCGACGTTGTAGGCCTGCAACATGTCAAGACCGGTGGGGGGCAGCGATGTCGTGTTCGGCACCTCGGCCAGCCAACCGACCGTCGTCGCCAGGCTGGATGCTCCGGCAAGCACGCCGTTCTCTAGGGTCGCGCGCTCGACGAGATCGAACACGAAGGCGCCCATCTGATCGGTGAACACGCCGTCGGCCGAGACGCCATCGGTCTCGATGAAGACACCGAGCGTTGTGGCGAACCCGGTCTCTTCCTCCAGCGTTCGGGCGTTCTTGATCGACGTGCTCGACTGGTTTGCCCAGTTGATCGGATCGCTCTCGATCCTGGAACCCGTCTCCATCACGAGGCCGAGCACGGGCAAGGCAACAGCGACGATCACGAGCGGTAGCACCGCCAGGCGCGGCAGGCTCCCGAGGCGATCGACTGTCTTTTCCACCCAACTCTCGGTCGGCTGCTTCGTGGTCGGTGATCGCCGTTCGCGTGCGCCTATGACCGTGGTCGGCACGACGACACCGGCAATCAACAACCCGACGATGCCGATCGAGAGCAGGACACCGAAGTCCTGCACCATCGGCACCTTCGAGATCTTCACGGTCAAGAAGGCGATGACCGCGGCAATGGTTGCCGCGACCAGCGGCGGGCCCATGTGCACGAATGTCGTCTCGAACGGGCTGTCGGATCGCTCGACGGAACGTTCCTCCTCGATCCGGTTCTGGATCTGGATCGCGAATTCGATGCCGAGGCCGATGAGGATCGGCAGCCCGGCGATGGTCACCAGCGAGAGCTTCGTACCGGTGAAGCCGAACGCCCCGAACCCCCAGGCAATCCCCACTGCCATGCCGGCCAGCGGCAGTAGTCGCCAGCGCACCTTGAACGCGACGAGCAGGATGACCATCATCACGAGCACGGCGATCCCGCCGAGAATCATCATTCCACCTTGCAGGTAGTCGTTGATGTCGGTGAGGAACGTGGGAGTGCCGGTGATCGTCACGACCGCGTTGTCGAATGTGCGCTCGCTGAGCGCATCGTGCACAGCGGCGGAACCCTTGGCCAGCTGATCGAGTGGCGCGTTGCCGACGAGCACTGCGGCCATCACGGCATGACGAGCGTCGGGAATGAACGCGCGCAGGGCCTTGCGGACGAGCAGCTCGCTATCGGGCGGTGCCAGCAGCTGCTGTTGCGCATCGACGGAGTAGCCGTCGTTGCCGAAGAGGAGGAACTTCACCCAGTCCGGATTGTCCATGGTCTGCTCACCGGCTGCCCCGAGCCGCATGGTCGTGACGATGGCGTCTTGTTGACGCGTGGCCTGAGCGGCCGGATCCGGTTCGCGCTGGATCGTGCGGGCGATGATCTCGCTCGCCGCGCCCTTGGTGATGAGGTCTTGCGTCCACTGCAGCAAGGTCAGTGGCGAGACCACCGACGACACGGCGTCGCTCGTCAACA
>JANOJI010000509.1:0-3394 GCA_031408175.1 Ilumatobacteraceae bacterium | reverse complement strand
AGTTCGCGACTGGTCATGCCGGCTATCTCGGGCGTGCCCGTGCCCGGCGCATGCGCAGGATCGAGCACGTCGATGTCGATCGACAGGTACAGCGGCCGGTCACCGACTCGAGTACGAATTCGCTGGGCGACCTCGTCGACGCCGACTCGTTGGATCTCGTCGCAGCTGATCATCGAGAAGCCCAGCGCAGCGTCGTTGGTGTAGTCGGATGGTGAATAGATAGGACCGCGAATGCCGACATGCATCGATGCCTCCGTGTCGAACAACCCTTCCTCCGCGGCGCGACGGAACGGTGTGCCGTGGGTGAAGCGTTCGCCGAAGTACACATCCCACGTGTCGAGATGGGCATCGAAGTGAACGAGTGCGACCTTGCCGAAGCGACGGTGCATCGCTTTCAACAGCGCGTACGCGATGGTGTGGTCACCTCCGATCGTGATCAACCCATCGGCGGGATGCGGGCCATCCGCCGGTCCCAACAGCTCGCTGGCCCTGGCCTCGATGGCGGCGAGCGATTCGGTGATCGAGTAGGGGTTGCAGGCAACATCTCCAGCGTCGGCGAACTGCAGGTTGGCGAACGGTTGCACGTCGAATTCGGGGTGATACTGCGGGCGGATAGCGCGTGAGGCCTGACGAACGGCGATTGGTCCAAATCGTGCGCCAGGTCGAAAGCTGACCCCTCCGTCGAATGGTGCTCCGAGTATCGCGATGTCGCAACGATCGACGTCGCGTAGCTCCGGTAGGCGGACGAACGTCGACGAACCGGCGTACCGGGGCATGGTCGTGGCAGCGACGGGTTGGATCGGAGTGGGCTGATCGGTCACACTCAGAGACTGTATGGCGTTGGACCGATCGCTTCCTGATCGCGCCGAGGTGGTGATCATCGGCGGCGGTGTCATGGGCGCTAGTGCCGCGTTCCACCTCGCCGAGGCGGGCATCACCGATGTGTTGATGCTCGAGGCGGACCAGTTGTCATGCGGTTCGACGTCGAAGTCGGCTGGGGGCGTGCGCTTGCAGTTCTCCGACGAGATCAACATTGCGTTGGCGTTGCGGTCCATGGACGCGTTCGAGCGGTTCGCGGTGCGACCCGGTGCCGACATCGGCTTGCAGCAGGTCGGCTACCTGTTCTTGTTGACTGACCCTGCTGATGTCACCGTCTTCGAACAGAACACTGCTCTGCAGAATTCGATGGGCGTGCCGAGCCGCATGATCTCGGCCGCCGAGGCCGGACAACTGTCGACCCTGGCCAACGTCGACGACGTCTTGGCCGCCTCGATCTGCATGCGTGATGGTCACGCGACACCCGATGCCGTCGTGTTGGGGTACGCGACCGCCGCGCGCGAGATGGGCGTTGACATCGCGATTCAATGTCCCGTCACGGGGATCGATGTCGACGGTGGCGAGATCGCGGCTGTGCGTACGGCGCGAGGCACGGTGGCGACATCGACTGTGATCTGCGTGGCTGGCCCGTGGTCACGCGGTGTCGCCGCCATGGCGGGTGTCGATCTCCCCGTGCAACCTGTTGCCCGTCCGATCTGGTTCACCGAGCCGATGCCGCAACGACCTGACCACGTGCCGATGACCATCGATTTCACCACAGGCTTTTACTTCCATTCCGAAGGTCCCGGGCTGTTGTTCGGCATGGCTGATACCGATCAGCCTGCGGGGTTCGACGCGCCGATGCGTCCCGATTGGCTCGAAGTGGTCGGCGAGGTTGTCGCCCATCGCGCGCCGGCCTTGCTCGATGTCGGGATCGCCGGTGGATGGCACGGTTTCTACGAGACCACCCCCGACCACAACGCGCTGATCGGCGAGGCTGCCAGCGTGTCGCGCTTCCTGTACGCAACGGGCTTCTCTGGTCATGGGTTCCTGTTGGGCCCGGCAGTCGGCGAAGTGTTGCGCGACCTCGTGCTCGGCCACACCCCGCCCGTCGACGTCAGCAGGTTCGATGTCGAGCGCTTCGCCCGCGAAACCCGCCCCGAACACAACATCGTCTAGTCAAGACCAGGTGGCCACCGGCGGGCCGAGCACAGTGGGATCGACGGTGACGCCGAGGCCGGGCGTGGTGGGAGCGGATCCACGGCCTTCGACGGACCGCGGCTGGTACCCGGCCAGATGGTTGTCAGTCCAGTCGTTCATGAACGACACGGCGAACAGGGCGTGTGGGGGAGTGCTTGCCCCGAGATGGCTGACAGCGGCCGACGTGAGATCCCCACCCCAACTGTCTTCGATCGTCAGTCGGATTCCGAGCTCGACCGCCACATCGCGCACCAACTTGGCGTTCGTCAGGCCGCCGACGCGATTGAGCTTGAGATTGATTGCCTCCATACCGCCCGCTTGCGCGGCCTCGACCAGCGCGGCAACGTCGGTGATCACCTCGTCGAGCACGAACGGGATGGTCGTGTTGCGTCGCACGAGCAGACACTCGGCCAGGGTTGGGCACGGCTGCTCGAGGTAGAGCCGCTCGGCACCGTCCATGATGCGTGCCGCGACGAGGGCATCCTGTCGTCGCCATCCGCCGTTTGCATCGGCAAGGATCAGATCGCCATCGCCGGTCGCTTCGACGACTGCCAGGCTCGCGTACGCATCGGCGCGCGGGTCGTTGCCGACCTTCAGCTGAAAGTGGTGGATGCCGTGGCTGCGCTGCTCTAGCGTGAAGGCCACCATCGACTCCGCATCACCGAGCGGAACGGCTTTGTACAGCGGCATGTCGTCGGCGAGCCGGCCGCCGATCAGATCGACCACGGGCCGACCAACCGCCTTGCCGTACACGTCCCAGCAAGCGACGTCGAGCGGACTCTTGGCGTAGTTGTGACCCATCAGGGCATCGCCCATCCGCCGGTTGATGTCCCCGAGGTTGGTCGGATCGGCGCCGATCAACGCCGGTGCCAACTCGTGCAACGCGGGCACCGCGCCGCGGGCGTGAGCCGGAAGATACGTCGAGCCCAGTGGGCAGGTCTCCGCCCAGCCGTCGAATCCGTCGTCGGTGACGACACGCACGACAGTGCTGGTCAGGGTTCTGACGATTCGTCCACCCGACATCACGTAGGTGCCGTACCGGTATCCGAGCTCATAGGTGTAGGCCTCGATCGAGGTGATGCGCATTTCGGCAGGGTAATCCGCCTGCGCTCAGCGACCTACCTGATCTCCTGATCGAGAAGGTGCGTTTGACGACTCCCCCCTATGCGGGGCGCGGGTCTGAGCATGTCACGCCCGAGGTGGCCGTCCGACAGAGTGTTTGCGGTCCACCCGAGGTGTACGGAAACACTCTGATGCGCTGCATCGCGTATGACATGCTGCCCACGTGCCGCAAGCCTCGTACGTCGCCACCGGCGACAGCCCCTTGACTCCCGACCGCACCCTGATCCAGCAGTTGGCGGCGCGGCAAGATCGCCGG
>JANOJI010000588.1:0-1971 GCA_031408175.1 Ilumatobacteraceae bacterium | reverse complement strand
CCCGCACATCGACACGGGCGACCATGTCGTGGTCATCAATGCCAGCAAGGTCGTGCTGACCAAAGACAAGGCTGCCAACAAGGGTGTGTATCGCTACAGCGGTTATCCGGGTGGCTTGAAGACCGAGACGTACGAGAAGCTGCTCGGCCGCAAGCCCGAAGAGGCGATCCGTCGCAGCATCCAGGGCATGCTGCCGAAGGGTCCGCTCGGCCGCCAAATGATCAAGAAGCTCAAGGTCTACGCCGGCCCAGAGCATCCTCACGCAGCTCAACTCCCAGTCACCCTCGAACTCGCCGCGGCCAAGGCCCGCTGAGCGCGAAAGGAACCAGTCTCATGGCAACCAAACCGCTCACCCAGACCACCGGCCGCCGCAAGGAAGCCGTCGCCCGTGCTCGCCTTCGCCCAGGCACCGGCACACACACGATCAACGGCAAGGCGTTCGACGCGTACTTCACCACGGCGATGCAGCGCATGACCGTCACCGAGGCGCTGCGCGTCACCGAGACCGAAGAGACCTACGACATCGATGCGACCATGCACGGCGGTGGCATCAGCGGCCAGGCCGGCGCGTTGCGCATGGCGATCGCTCGTTCGCTCGTCGAACTCGATCCCGAGGCTCGGGCCACGCTGAAGAAGGCCGGCCTGCTCACTCGCGACCCGCGTCGCAAGGAGAGCAAGAAGTACGGCCTCAAGAAGGCCCGCAAGGCCCCGCAGTACACCAAGCGCTGATCGAAGCTCGGCCGTGGGCCAGCTTCGCTTTGGAACAGATGGGGTGCGCGGTCGAGCGTTGACCGAATTGACGACCGACTATGTCGGCTCACTCGGTCGCGCCGCCGCAGACGTGGTGGCTCGTGGCGAGTGGCTGGTCGGTCGAGACACCCGCGAGTCGGGCCCGGTGCTCGAACAGGCGTTAGTGGACGGTCTGCGTGCTGCTGGCGCCGAGCCGGTACGGCTCGGCGTGCTGCCGACTCCAGCGCTGGCCTACCTGTCTGCGCGACACGCCGCGCCGGCAGCGATGATCACCGCATCGCACAACCTCTATCACGACAACGGCGTGAAGGTCTTTGATGCTGGCGGGCTCAAACTGACCGACGAGATCGAGCGGGCGATCGAGATCGCGATGGGTCGGCCCCCCGGGCCTTCCGAGCATTCTGAAGTGGTTCACTCGGCGTCGGTGCACGAATACGGCGACCATCTCGTCGACACGAATCCACCGAACATGCTCAATGGACTGCGGATCGTGCTCGACTGCGCCAACGGGGCGATGTACGAAGCCGCTCCTCACGCGGCTCGCCGGATGGGCGCCGATGTGATTGTGATCAACGCCGAACCGAATGGACGCAACATTAATGATCGCTGCGGCGCGACGCATCCCGCGTCGCTGCAGACCGCGGTGGTTGCGCACAGCGCCGACGTCGGATTGGCCTTCGACGGCGATGGCGATCGGGTCATCGCTGTCGATCACATCGGCAACATCGTCGATGGCGACCGGATGATCGCCCTGGCCGCATTGCAGCTACGCGATGAGGGTCAGCTCACGAATGATGCAGTGGTGGTCACGGTCATGAGCAATCTTGGCTTTCACAAGGCGATGGCAGATGCCGGCATCACGGTGATCACCACGCCGGTCGGCGACCGTTCCGTGCTCGAAGCGCTCGACGCCGGCAACTACGCGCTCGGTGGCGAGCAGAGCGGGCACATCGTCTATCGACATCTGGCGACCACGGGTGACGGCCTGCTGGCTGGCCTGCGCTTGGCGGCGTTCACCCGCAGCACCGGCCGGAAGCTGGCAGATCTGGCCGGCAACGTGATGACCTCCTACCCTCAGGTGCTCGTCAATGTGAAGGTTGCCCATCGGCACCCGCACGTCGACGTCGAACTCGCCGACGAGATTTCGGCTGCGGACGCGTTGCTGCACGGTGAGGGCCGGATTCTTGTGCGCCCCAGTGGTACCGAGCCCTTGATTCGGGT
>JANOJI010000479.1:0-5358 GCA_031408175.1 Ilumatobacteraceae bacterium | reverse complement strand
GGCCAGTCGTGGCACTTGTTGACTGCGGCTGCGTTCGTCTCGATGGCGCTGCCGCTGCTGGTGTTCTTCTCGTTGCAGCGGTACTTCGTGCGCGGTTTGCTCGCCGGTTCTGTGAAGGGATGACCGGTCCCAGCACCGACGATCAGGTTGACGAACTCGTCGATTCGCTGACACTCGACGAGCAGGTCTCGCTGCTCGCCGGTGCAGACTTCTGGCACACCGTTCCGATTGAACGGGCTGGTATCCCGTCGATGCGTGTCAGCGACGGCCCAGCCGGAGCGCGAGGCACGTTGTTCGAGGGCGGGCCGGCATCGGTCAACGTTCCATGTGGCACGTCGCTGGCCGCCACCTGGGATCCGTCGCTGGTCGAGCAGATCGGCCACCTGCTCGGGAGGGAGGCGCTTGCCAAGGGCGCCAGAGTGCTGCTGGCACCCACGGTCAACCTGCACCGCACGCCCATCGGCGGCCGCAACTTCGAATGCATGAGCGAGGATCCGTACCTCACTGCGCGCACCGCTGTCGGCTACGTGCGCGGTCTACAGGCCGAAGGTGTCGCTGCGTGCATCAAGCACTTCATCGGCAACGACACCGAGTTCGAACGCAACACCATCGACTCGCGCATCGACGAGCGAACACTCCGCGAGTTGTACATGGTGCCGTTCGAGGCAGCAGTGAAAGAAGCCGGCGTCATGTCGGTCATGACCTCATACAACCGCATCAACGGACCATGGGCGGCCGACAGCGTCGAGATGATCGACACTGTCCTGCGCGGCGAGTGGGGCTTCGACGGTTTGGTCATGAGCGACTGGTTCGGCCTGCACTCCACCGCAGAGGGCGTGATCGCCGGCCTCGACCTGGAAATGCCAGGTCCCACCTTGCATCGCGGGCAACACCTGCTCGACGCCCTAGCCGAGGGCAAGGTGGCCGCAGTTGATGTACGTCGTGCGGCCCGCAACGTCCTGACCGCGATGCGCAGGCTGGGAGCGTTCGACGACGGCGAGCCCGGCCCGGAGTTGACGCGCGATGTCCCGGGCGATCGTGCGCTGGTTCGCCGCGCCGGAGCCGAAGGCATGGTGCTGTTACGCAACGAGCAAGCCGTGCTCCCATTGCGCGCCGGCGATCTCCGACGCGTGGCCGTGATCGGCCCCAACGCGGCACGTGGACAGACTGAAGGCGGCGGCAGTGCGCATGTGCGCGCCACCCACGTCTCCAACCCACTCGAAGCGTTGTCGAATCGCCTCGGGCAGTTCGGTGTCGACGTGACATACTCGGTCGGTTGCCTGACCCACAAGCGGCTACCCGCACTGGTGCCCGCGCTGTGCACACCATTCGTCGTCGATCTCTATAGAGACATCGATGCCGCCGACACTCCCGGGGCGGAACCTGACCTGTCGACGACACCCACCTCGAGCCGCATCATGTGGATGACCGATCCCATCGAAGCCGGGCTCCCCGGGTCGCCGCCGGGGTTCTCTGCCCGCTTCCGCACCAGCTTCACCCCCGACGTCACAGGCGCATGGGAGTTCGGTGTCAGTTCGGTTGCCGACGCGGCATTCTTCCTCGATGGAATCCTCGTCGTCGACAACCACAGCGTGCAGGCCGGCGGGTCGTTCTTCGGAATTGGCAAGGCGGAGCAGATCGGCACTGCCGATCTGGAGGCCGGTCGGGAGTACGCAGTCGAGGTTCGAATGAGGCGCCCACCCAGTCAGAATGCGCTCAGCGGGCTCAACATCGGTGCATTCCCGCCGACGCTCGCCGACCCGGTGGCCGAGGCCGTCGAAGTCGCCGCTGCTGCCGATCTCGCCATCGTCATCGTCGGCACCAACGACGACTGGGAGAGCGAGGGCTACGACCGCGACAGCATGGATCTGCCCGGGCGCCAGAACGAGCTCATCACCGCTGTCGCCGAGGCGTGCGCTCACACGGTTGTCGTCGTCAACGCCGGCTCGCCCGTCTCGATGCCGTGGCTCGAGGTCGTCGATTCCGTTATCTACGCCTGGTTCCCCGGGCAGGAGATGGGCGATGCGCTCGTCGACGTCTTGCTGGGCGACATCGAACCGCAGGGCCGTCTGCCCGTGTCGTTCCCCGTCGGGCTGGAAGACACTCCGGCGTTCGAGCATCACCCCGGACGCAACGGTGTCGCCAGCTATCTCGAGGGCCGCCTGATCGGCTACCGGTGGTACGACACCATCGGCCGCCCACTTCTGTTCGCCTTCGGCTTCGGGCTCGGATACGCCGATATCACCATTGCCGCAGCTCGCGTCGGCGCCGATTCGGCGCAGCCTGCATCGGTCGATGTCGATCTTGCGAACCAGTCAGATCGCGATGGCGTACAAGTCGTGCAGGTCTATGCCGGGCACACCGGCGTCAGCGAGCGCCGCGGCGATGAGCCCGCTCAGCAACTCGTCGGTTTCACCAAGGTCGGCGTGCCAGCGCTTGGCACCACCACAGTCTCCGTGCACCTCGATCCACGGGCCATGCACACGTGGAGCGTCGGCGATCACGCTTGGGTGCGCGCCGAAGGGCCGTTCGAACTGCGCGTCGGCACGTCGTCGCACGACATCGCCGTGAAGATTCCCGTCGCCGACCAGTAGGTAGCGGTGGAATCCTCATGGAACATTCCACGATGAACGGTGTGGTCGATCAGTGAGCGGGCGACAACCACACACAGGTATCCGATGGCACCCGCTGCTTCGTCGCGTCGGGCTGTGACGCCAAGATCAGGCTGCGGCCGCTGACCAACGCCGCCGGTAACTCGACGGCGTCGGGGCCGACGTTGGCGAGAATCAATGCACCGTCGCGTTCGAACGCGACACACTCCGGCAGGTCGGTGTCGATCCATGTCAGGTCGCCGGACAACAAGGGCCGGTGAGCCAGCACCGTGCGATACCACGCCAACATCGACTGTGGATCGGCGGCCTGGTGCTGGGCAGACAACTCGGCCCAGTCCTTCGGTTGTGGCAACCACGGTTCGACCGGTACGGGTGAGAATCCGTACGACGTCGTGGCATCGGTGGTCCACGGCAACGGGACACGGCAGCCGTCGCGGCCGAGTTCCTTGCCGTTGGTGCGGATGAACAGCGGATCCTCGCGAGCCTCGTCGGGTATGTCGAGCACCTCTTCGAGGCCGAGTTCCTCACCCTGGTAGAGGTACAGCGCGCCGGGTAGTGCCGCCGCCAGGGTGATGGCCGCGCGGGCCCGGCGACGCCCCAACTCGAGGTCGATGGGCGCATCCACGTACATGAGGTTGTTCCCGGTCCACGCTGCCGGATCGTTGGCGTTGAGCCGACCGAGACGGGTGACGATGCGCTGCGTGTCGTGATTGTTCAGCGTCCATGCCGGGGCACCTCCGACCGAGGCGAGCATGTCGAGCGAGTCGCTGATCGACGCGCGGATCGGTGCGGCCAGCCACGTGACCAGCATCAGGTCGAAGGCGAACGACTGGTGGAACTCGTCGCCCTGCATGTACTTGAGCACCTCCTCGGGAGGACCGTACGACTCACTGATCGTCACGAGGTGCCGTCCGGGATGCGTCCGTTCGTAGTCGTCGATCACCTTGCGCCAACGCTTCCACACGTCGTGCGCAGTCGGATAGAAGTGGCCGTAGATGTTGTAGCGCCACTGCTGGCCATCGGTCAGCCCAGCTGGCGTCGCCGGAGAGTCAGGCATGTCGGGATGCTTGCCCAACACCGGCACAGCATCGACCCGAATGCCCTCGACGCCTCGATCGAACCAGAACACCAGCATGCGATCGAAGTAGTCGAGGACATCTTGGTTGTACCAGTTGAAGTCGGGCTGCCAGGGAGTGAACGTGTGCTCGTACCACTGCCCCGGCGTCCCGTCGGCCTCGGTGACGCGTGTCCAGGCAGAGCCACCGAAGATGGCCCGCCAGTTGTTGGGCGGCTCGTCGCCGCTTGGTCCCTTACCGTCGCGGAACCAGTATCGGGCGCGCTCAGGTGAGCCGGGAGCAGCCTTCAGTGCCGCTTGGAACCAGGCGTGGTCGGAGCTGCAGTGGTTGGGAACAATGTCGAGCATGATGCGGATCTTGCGCGCCTTGGCGTCGGCCACCAACCGGTCGAAATCATCGAGCGTGCCGTATGTCGGCTCGACGTCGAAGTAGTCAGCGACGTCGTAGCCGTGATCACGTTGCGGCGATGGAAAGCATGGCGACATCCAAATGGCGTCGATGCCCAGGTCGCGCACGTGGTCGAGATGGCTGCGAATGCCTTCGAAGTCGCCGCGGCCATCGCCGTTGGCGTCGGCGAACGACCGAGGGTAGAGCTGGTACACGACGGCGTCTTGCCACCACAACTTCTCGGTACTGGTCATCGTGCTCCCTTTCGCCTCACTGCTGCTGTTGTGGACCGTACGACGAGTTCCAGCTCCAGCATCTCGGTATTCGGTTGGCGATTGCGCATCGAGAGCGACTCGAGCACGAGGTCTGCGCCCCGTTCGCCTGAGTAGACCAGCGGCTGGCGAACCGTCGATAGGCCCATCAGGCCGGCAAGGTCGATGTCGTCGTAACCGACCACCGACAACTCGTCGGGCACCTTGATACCCAACTGTGTTGCGGCTTCGAGGCAGCCGACGGCCTGCACGTCGGAGGCCGCCACGATCGCCGTCGGGCGATCGGGCAACGTCAGCAGTTCGGTGGCCATCTGGCGGGCCGCGGAATGTAGGTACGCCCCATACCGTACGAGCGAGGCCGGCACTGACAAGCCGGCCTCGGCCATCGTCGCCCGAAACCCTTCTTCGCGGCGTGAGCCGGCGATGAACCCGAACGCGTTGTGCGGAGGTTCGCTGACGAAAGCGATGCGCTTGTGACCGAGTGCGATCATGTGTCGTGTGGCCAGCGCGCCCCCGGCGCGATCGTCGATGCACACGCTGGGCAGACCGGGATACGACGTATCGACCAGCACGGTCGGGAAGCGGGCGTTGACCAAGCGCTCACCCTCGTCGCCCACCAGCGGCAGCGAGATCACGATCAGCCCGTCGAAGACCAAGCTTCGTGGAAGTTCCACTAACTTTGCGCGGGCCTGCGCCGGCGACTCGATGTTGTGCAGCACCACCTCGCAGCCGTGAGGAGCCAGCCGCGACACGATGCCGCGGATCCGTTCGAAGGCCGACTTCTCATCGAAAAACGGCACGAGCACGGCGATCAGTCGACCACCCTTGCCCAGTTCAGCGGAAGTTTTGCGAGGCCGGCGGTACCCGAGGTGCTCGGCAGCCGCCTGCACCTTGGTGCGCGTCGTGTCGCTGACCTTGCTACTGCCGCTGAGCACGCGCGACACAGTGCCGATACCCACGCCTGCGTGCTTGGCGACCTCGGCCATGGTGGGCATTGTGGAAATCGTAGTC
>JANOJI010000218.1:0-15238 GCA_031408175.1 Ilumatobacteraceae bacterium | reverse complement strand
CAGGCATCGCTCGACGAAGGCGCGGCTCTGATCGACCGGAACCACCGGATCGCTATCGCCGTGCAAGACCAGCATCGGCGTGGCCGCCAGCCGACTCGCAAAGCTCAACGGTGACCGGTCGCGATACAACGCCGCTGCATCGGGCAGCCGTCCCACGAGCGAGTCGCTGTAGTGCCGCTCGAAGCGATGACTGCGTTCGGCTAGGTCTGAGAGATCGGTCACCGGATAGGCAACGATTGCGGCTGCGATCAACTCAGGATTCGAAGCGGCCACACCAAGGGCCGTGAAGCCTCCAGCGGACGAGCCGATGATTGCGGTTCGCCTCGGTGAGCCCCAGCCGCGCCTGTGAGCGTGACCGATCGTGTCGACGATGTCGCTGACGTCGAGTTCGCCCCAGCGGCCGCGCAGGGCTTGCTGATAACCGCGACCGTGGCCTGTCGAACCACGATGGTCGGGCACGAGTACGTTCCATCCACGTGAGCGCCAGTAGGCGATGCGCGGCATGAACGTGACCTGCCATTGATCGGTCGGGCCGCCGTGCAGCCAACACAACAGACGATCGGTCGACGTGTCGGCGCGGTACAGACGGGCGTGCAGCGTGCAGCCGTCCGTCGCCGCAATCTCGACTACGTCGGGTTCAGCGAGTGGCAGATCTTCCCAACCGCTCAATGGACCGACTGCCACGACCGTGCGTTCCCACGTGACATCGTCGTAGACGACCACCTGGGTCGGGGTGCGCGCTCCCGATCGCAATGCAGCAAGCCGGCCTCCATGCCACGACAGCTGACCGTGCACACCGCGTGCCACTTCCTGAATGCTGTGACTGCCAACATCCACGACACACAACCGTCCGAATCCACCGTCGTTGCGATTGAAGGCGACCCGCCGACCATCGGGTGAGACGACATACGATCGCTGGCCCATGCCCCAACTCGGGCCGCCATGCTCGAACGGTTCGTCGATCAGCGGTGCATCGTCGAGCCAGACGTTGAGCCAGCCGTTGTCGTCACGCAAGCACACACGCGTGCCATCGGGCATGAAGCGGATCTGTTGAATGCTTGCGGCCGGCCGATACTCGTCGATGCTCGTTCGATCGAACGTCGCCCATTGGACTCGGGATGAATCCCACGGCATGTCAGGCACGTTCCATGCCTGCCACACCACAGCAGAACTGTCGGGCGCCGCGGCTGGATCGAAGATGAATTCGGCGGTGCCCGTGTCGAGTCGCTCGTTTGATCCGTCGTCGAGCCGAGTTGCCCACAGTTCGCGTTCGTCGACGACATACACGACGCGGCTGCCATCGGCGACTGCAGCAGGTGCTGCTGCAGTTTGGTCACGACCGAGCTGCGTCAGCTGGCGCACACTTCCGGTCGGCACCGGTTGCAACCACAGATTCCCATCGACAGCGACGTAGATCACCGCTGCGCCGTCGGCGCTCCAACACCAGCATCCACCGCCGAACCCACGACCCGGTCGCGGGGGTGGGTATGCGGTGAGTTGACGAACGGGCGAGCCGTCGAGCATGTCGATCAGCAGCGCCGCTGACCCGGCAGCGGACATCGCGTACACGACGCATCGCCCGTCGAGACTGAGCCTCGGCTCGGTCAGATCCCGCGAGACGATGCACCGCTCCACAGCAATCGCCATGGCGTCCGACTGTACCCGCGTTAACTCGTTGGACGGCCGCCGCGTCGTTCTGGCACTCTTGCCGGAACCGAGACGAAAGGAGGTGCCCAATGTTGTTGATCACTGTCGATTCAGCGTTCGACGCTGTCGCGCACCCCTGCGGCATCGGCATGCGCACGGCCTGACGACCTCTCCAAGGCGAGTCGCTGAACCTGCCCAACGAACCATCGAGCGTGCTCATGCGCGCCCGATTCCTTTCCTAGACCCACCACTCATCACTCAAGGAGCACTCCCATGTTTACAAACCACCCCTACATCGCCCGACGGCTGGTCATCGATCGTCAAGATCGCCTTCGCCAGCTCAGCCAGCGCACACGTCTACTTCACGACGTCAAACGCAGCCGGCGACAGCAACACATCAAGACGTAATCCGACGGACTTCGTCCGTCCACCGCCGCCACGAGGTACGGTGGACGGGCGATGGCCCCGAATCAATCCCCACAGCAACCGGATCGCAACCTGGCACTCGAGTTGGTGAGAGTCACCGAGTCGGCCGCACTCTCGGCTTCGCGATGGGTCGGTCGTGGCGACAAGAACGGCGCCGACAAAGCCGCTGTCGACGCCATGCGCACCGTTCTGTCCACTGTGCCGATGGACGGCATCGTCGTCATCGGCGAAGGTGAGAAGGACGAAGCCCCCATGCTGTTCAACGGCGAACGGGTCGGCGATGGAACAGCGCCGCTCACCGATGTCGCCGTCGATCCCATCGATGGCACCACGCTGACCGCCTACGGTCGCGCCAACGCCATCGCCGTCATCGCCGTCAGCGAACGCGGCACGATGTTCGATCCGGGTCCGTGTGTGTACATGCACAAGATTGCCGTCGGCCCCGAGGCCGCGGGTTCGATCGACATCACGGCTACGCCGACCCAAAACCTGCGATGGATCGCCAAGGCCAAGGGCGAATCCGTCCGCGACCTCACCGTGGTCATCCTCGACCGCGAGCGCCACACCGACCTGATTGCCGAAGTCCGCGCCAGCGGAGCGCGCGTCAAGCTCATCACCGACGGCGACATCTTCGGTGCGATCGCGACCGGGTGGCCCGACGCTGGCGTCGACGTGCTGCTCGGCACCGGCGGAACTCCGGAGGGTGTCACTGCCGCCGCCGCACTGAAGTGCATGGGTGGCGAGATCCAAGGCCTGCTCGCCCCGCGTGACGAGGTCGAGCGTCAGGCGGCGATCGACCTGGGCTACGACCTCTCCGAAGTCCTGACAACCGACAATCTGGTCAAGGGCGACAATTGCTTCTTCGCGGCTACCGGTATCACCGACGGCGAGTTGCTGCGTGGAGTGCGCTACGAACACGGTGGTGCGCGCACGCAGAGCTTGGTGATGCGTTCCAAGAGCGGCACTGTTCGGATGATCGACGCCCGCCACCGCATCGACAAACTCTCGTCGTTCGCAGCAGTCGACTACGGCTGACCAGCGGCTTCAGTTGCGCTGAACCAGGCTCGAAATACGTCGAGCCAGGCCTCGCGGAGCCACACCCGATGCCGCCGCCATCGCCTTGTACAGCGCACCCGGGATCGACAACGCCCGGCCCTTGGCGACGTCGCCGAGGCCTGCCTTGGCGACATCGCCGGCCGACAGCCACGCCAACGATGGGTACTGCTCGGTGTACGAGTCTGAGTTGCTGACACTCTGGAACTCGGTTCGAGTCAGCCCAGGGCACAGCGCCGTGACATGTACGCCGGTACCGCGCACCTCCTCGTGAAGGCTTTCTGTCAATGACGTCACGTAGGCCTTGGTGGCCGCATACACGGCCAGCTTCGGTGCCGGCTGGAAACTGGCCACACTGCTGACGTTGAGCAGGAAGCCACGACCGCGTGGCACCATCACGCCGAGTGCGGCTCGGCTGATGCGTGTCAGCGCACCGACATTCAAGGCGACCTCATCGCTGAGCCGATCGGGGTCCAGCGTGTGAAAGGTGCCCGACGTGCCGAACCCGGCATTGTTGACCACGAGGTCGACCGGACGGTCCGCGTCGATGACTCGACGTACGACGAGGTTGATCCCCTTGGTGGTCGTGAGGTCCGCGGCCAGAACTTCGATGCCCTCGTACCGATCGGCCAACTCGTTCAGCCGATCGACGCGCCGGGCGACGATCACCTGGGGTACGCCAGCCTCACCGAGGAGTTGCACCATCGCTTCGCCGATCCCGCTCGACGCACCGGTGATCAACGCCGAGGTGAACGGATACGAAGTGGCCATGTGTCGATGCTACGTGCCGCACCCACCTCGACGCAGCCCTCCTCGACCGTGTGATGACTCACGCCCCCGCGCAACGGGGCCGCAGATGTCAAACGCTTGGGCGGGGTGAGGTGCCGGGCGTCAGTGGGAGGCGCTGGTACCAGTGCCGAACCCACCGGAGGCGTTGAGGCGGGCGTGGGCCCGGCTCAAGGCAGCCACTGCCTCGGCATCGTGTTCGTGACGCAGCGTTGCCTCGGCTCGCTCCAGTGCGGCCGTGGCCCGGGCCCGATCGATGTCGTCACCCAACTCGGCGACATCGCTGAGGATGCTGACCGTGTTGCCGCCGACCTGCACGAACCCGCCATGTACTGCCACATCGAGTTGTTGGCCGTCGGCCAAGGTGATTCTGGTGTGGTTCTCGGTGAGAGCACCGAGGAACGGGGCGTGGCCAGGAAGGAACGCGATCTCGCCACCGCCGACGGTACGCGTGATCACCTGTGTCGCCTCACCCGAGAAGACGACCTTCTCAGGTGATACCAACTCGACCTGCATCGTCGCCATGGCGGACTACGCAACCTGCTCGGCGAGCAACTTGGCCTTCGCCAACACCTGCTCGACACCGCCGACGTTCAAGAACGCCTGCTCGGGAACTTCGTCCATGTCGCCGCGAAGAATCGCCTCGAAGCTCTCGACAGTCTCCTCGACCTCCACGAACTCACCTTCGATACCCGTGAACACCTTGGCGACGTAGAACGGCTGCGACAGGAACCGCTGGATCTTGCGGGCCCGAGACACCGTGAGACGATCCTCTTCGGACAGCTCGTCAAGACCGAGGATGGCAATGATGTCTTGCAATTCCTTGTAACGCTGCAGATTCTCCTGCACGCCGCGGGCCACCAGATAGTGACGATCGCCCACCACGTCGGGTTGCAGGATGGTCGACGTCGAAGCAAGCGGATCCACAGCGGGATAGATGCCGAGGGCGGCCACCTGGCGGCTCAACTCGGTGGTTGCGTCGAGGTGGGTGAACGTGGTGAACGGTGCCGGGTCGGTGTAGTCGTCGGCGGGTACATACACGGCCTGCAACGAGGTGATCGAACGGCCACGAGTCGAGGTGATGCGCTCCTGCAATTGACCCATCTCGTCGGCCAATGTCGGCTGGTACCCCACGGCCGATGGCATACGGCCGAGCAGCGTCGACACTTCAGAGCCGGCCTGCACGAAACGGAAGATGTTGTCGACGAACAGCAGCACGTCTTGGTTCTGCACGTCGCGGAAGTACTCGGCCATCGTCAGCGCCGACAGCGCAACGCGCAGACGCACCCCCGGCGGCTCGTCCATCTGACCGAAGACCAGGGCGGCCTTTTCGAACACCCCGGACTCCTCCATTTCGATACGAAGGTCAGTACCTTCACGCGTTCGCTCGCCGACACCAGCGAACACCGACACGCCACCGTGCTTTGAGGCAACGCGGTTGATCATTTCGGTGATCAACACCGTCTTGCCGACGCCTGCGCCGCCGAACAGGCCGATCTTTCCGCCCGACAGGTACGGGGTGAGCAGGTCGATGACCTTGATTCCCGTCGTGAACATGCGCCGCGACGGCTCGAGGGCGTCGAACAGCGGTGCGTCGCGGTGGATGTCCCAGCGCTCCATGTCGGCGTACTTGGCGGGATCGTCGTCGAGCACGTCGCCCCACACGTTCCACACATGGCCAAGGGTGCGGTCGCCGACGGGAACCTGCAGGCCGTGACCGAGGTTGCGTACAGGAGTACCCCGAGTGAGACCGTCGGTTGGCTTCATGCAGACCGCACGCACGCGGCTGTCGCCAAGCTGTTGGGCGACCTCGGCCAGTACCACGACCGGCTTGCCGTCGACCTGCACGGTGAACTCGAGCGCGGTGTTGAGCTTCGGAAGCGAGCCTCGCGGGAACTCGACGTCGACCACCGGGCCGGCGATACCGACAACGCGGCCGTCTTTGAGTTGTGTCTCTGTAACTGAGTCCTGGGTCATGGTCATGACATGTGCTCTTTCTTGCTCATTGTCGAACTGCGCTGAGTACGGTCGGTGTGTCGGGTGAGCCGTCGTGCATGATCTCGAAGTCGATGACAAGTCCTCTGTCGACCCCGGACAGCGCCTCGGCGCCGCTGACGATCTCCATGATCTCGGTGGTGATCGAGTCTTGACGGGCACGGTTCATGATGCGGCTGAGGTTCTTGATCAGCTCTTCGGCATTGTCGGTGGCGCTCTTCATCGCCCGTTGGCGGAACGCATGCTCACTGGCCGCGGCATTCAGCAGCGCCGCGTAGATTCGGGCCTCGACGTACTTCGGCAGCAGCGAGTCGAGGATCGTCGTCGGATCCGGCTCGTACTCGAAATCGCCCGACGGGACGTCGGAGTCGGAGGGCGGGCGACCGTCGCCACCGGCAACTGTCTCGCGCTCGAGGGGCACCAATGGACGCTGCACCACCTCTTGCGAGCCGGCGGTGATGAAGCGGGTGTAGATCAACTCGACGCGATCGACGTCGCCGCTGACGAACAGATCGACAACGTGTTGACCGATCTCCTTCGCGTTGGCATAGCTTGGCGCATCGCTGAACCCGGAGAATGTGGACTTGATCTTGTAGCCGCGGAACTTGAAGTAGCTCTCTGCCTTGCGACCGACAGCGATGACCGAATAGTCGCGGCCCCGCAACACATCGGCCTTGATATCACCTTCGGCGGCGCGCTGCACGCCGGCGTTGTAGCCACCACACAGGCCACGGTCGGCGGTGATCACCACGTAGGCAACGTTGCTGACTGTGGGGCGGCCGGCGAGCAACGGCGAAGCTGTGGATCCGCCTGCAGCAGCCAGGTCCTTCACCACCTCGGTGATCTGCTCGCTGTACGGCACGGCCGCTGCCACTCGTTGCTGGGCCTTGACGATGCGTGATGCGGCGATCAGTTCCATGGCGCGCGTGATCTTCTTCGTGGCCTGGACGGTACGAATCCGTCCCCGAAGAATGCGCTCCTGACCTCCAGCCATCGCCTTACTCCGTCGCCAGGGTCTTGCGGCTCGCGGCTTCGCCAAGCTCGGAAGCATCGGTGGCGGTTGGGTCGGCAATACGTGCAGCCTCGGCAGAGGCGGCGACGAAACGCTCCTTGAACTCTGTGATCACATCGCCGAGCTCGGCGGGCACGTCGGCCTTTGCGTCGTCGCGCATACCCGCCAGAAGAGCACCTTGCGTTGTACGCATGTGGTCGAGCAGTTCACCCTCGAAGCGCCGAACATCGACAACGGGCAGGCTGTCGAGGTAGCCCTTGGTGCCGGCGAACACCACCACCACCTGCTCCTCGACCGGCATCGGACTGTTCTGCGGCTGCTTCAGCAGCTCGACCAGGCGATAGCCACGCTCCAGCTGTGCCTTGGAGATGGCGTCGAGCTCCGAACCGAACGTGGCGAAGGCCTCGAGCTCGCGGAACTGAGCAAGATCGAGCTTCAACGTGCCGGCAACGCTCTTCATCGACTTGATCTGCGCCGCGCCACCAACGCGCGACACCGAGATGCCGACGTCGACAGCCGGACGTACGCCCGACTTGAACAGGTTGTCTTGCAGGTATACCTGACCATCGGTAATGGAGATGACATTGGTTGGGATGTATGCAGACACATCACCGGCCTTGGTCTCGATGATCGGCAAGGCAGTCAGTGATCCGGCACCACGCTCGTCGCTGAGCTTGGCGGCACGCTCGAGCAGGCGGCTGTGCAAATAGAAAACATCGCCCGGATAGGCCTCGCGACCCGGAGGACGTCGCAACAGCAGCGACACCTGACGGTAGGCCTCGGCCTGCTTCGACAGATCGTCGTAGACGATGAGGGCGTGTTCGCCATTTTCCATCCAGTGCTGACCGATGGCGCACCCGGCGTAGGGAGCGAGGTACTTGAACGGCGCCGGGTCGCTGGCGGGCGCTGCTACGACGACGGTGTATTCCAACGCACCGTGCTGCCGCAACGTCTCGACGGTCTGGGCCACGGTCGAGCCCTTCTGACCAATCGCCACATAGATGCACTTCACGCCGAGACCGCGTTGGTTGATGATCGCGTCGATGGCGACTGTGGTCTTGCCGGTCTTGCGGTCGCCGATGATGAGCTCTCGTTGGCCACGGCCGATGGGAGTCATCGCGTCGATTGATTTGATTCCGGTTTGCATGGGCTCGTGCACCGGCTTGCGACCCATGATGCCGGGGGCTTGGATCTCGACGCGGCGCTCGATGCCGCCGACGATTTCGCCGCGGCCGTCGATCGGCTCACCAAGTGCGTTGATGACCCTGCCGAGCATGGCGTCGCCGACCGGCACGCTGAGGATGCGACCCGTCGCCTTCACCGTTTGGCCTTCTTCGACACCATCGGCGTCGCCGAGAATGACGGCGCCGATCGATTCTTCGTCGAGGTTCAGCGCCAAACCGACGCTGCCATCTTCGAACTCGAGCAGTTCGTTGACGCCGCAATCGGGGAGGCCGCTGACGCGGGCAATACCGTCGCCAACCTCGGTGACACGCCCGACCGTGCGGGCCTCGAGCGAGGGCTCGAAGCCCTCCAGGTTCTTCTTCAGTGCGGCGGCGATGTCGCCGGCGCTCAGCGTGAGTTCTGCCATGGGTTTCTCATGTCTCCGTGTGGTGTCGCGCCTTAGAGGCGGGACTTCAACTGCTCGATGCGGGTACGGACGGTGCCGTCGATGACGGTGTCGCCAACGGTGGCCACGATGCCGCCCAGGACGGACGGATCGACGATCACTTTCAGATTCACTTGCTTGCCGGTGGCATTGGCCAGCGCGGCGGCCAGACGAGTTTCCTGATCGGCCGTCAGGGCTACCGCGGTGCGAACCTCGGCGACTTCGAGGTTCTTGGCGGTGGACGCTCGGGCGACGAGTTTGTCGACGATCGCGGGCAGATCGCGAGAACGACCGGACCCCACGACCATCGAGATCAGCTGCGTAGTCGTGCCGGTGACCTTGCCGCCGAGCAGGTCCTCGACGATCGATTGCCGCTTGCCGGCTGGGATCTGCTCGTCGCTGAGTGCATTGCGAAGCTCGTCGCTGCTCTCGTAGCTGCGGGCGAAACGGAACAACTCATCTTCGACCTCGTCGATCGTGCCCTCGGCGCGGGCGATCTCGAACAGACCTCGGGCATACCCCTCGATACGTGAATCGCTCACTTGCCGACCCCCACTCCTGCGATGAAGCTCTCGATCAGCTCTTGGTGCGTTGCCTCGTCGAGCGAACCGGTGACGACGTGGTCGACGGCCGCGCTCGACAATCGAGCGATCTCGGCGCGCAGTTCGTCGCCGGATCGACCGGCGGCCGCGACGATGTCGGCTGCAGCGCGTGTATCGAGCTCTGCAAGTTCTTGGGCTAGCCGGGCCCGTCCGTCTTCCAACAGTGCAGCAGCCTGTGTGTCGGCCTCGGCCAGCAGGCGGGCACGCTCGCCGGCGATGTCGCCCTTTGCGGCGCGGATCTGTTCGGCCTCGGCATCGGCAGCGACCCGAGCCGCCTCACCGGCATCGAGTTCTGCTTGAATCTTTGCAGTGCGCGCGGCCATGCCCTTCTTGATCGGCGGGCCGGCGAACTTCCACAGCAGGAAGAAGACCAGCAGTGATGCCGGAACACCGAACAGCAGCTCGTACCCCTCAGGCCAGAATTTCGACGGGGTCTGGGTGATGTCTTCATGCTCGCCCTCGGCAGCAGCAACCAACAACGCTACGAAGTTCACGTGCCACCCCCAGCCATGAGTGCCGTGACAATGCCGTTGACGGCCGCCGCATCCGGTCGTCGACCGGTTGCCAGTTCGGCGACACGACTGCTGACGTCGGCGACAGCGGCCTGTACGTGCTCGGCAGCAGCGGCCTTGGCGACGTCGGTAGCAGCAATCGCCTCGGCGCGGCGAGCGGCAATGCCCCGGTTGGCTTCGGCCAACGCGGCAGAGCGCTCGCCCTCCAGAGTCTGGCGCGCAGCGTCGACGCGCTGGCGGGCTTCGGCCTTCACCGTGGCCAACTCGGCCTCATACGCGGCAACTTCCGCCTTGGCGTCGGCACGAGTTGCCTCGGCAGTCTCATGGTCGCCACGGATCTTTCCGTAGCGGGCATCCATGCCCTGCTTCACACGCGGGAAGAGCACCAAGCGCATGAGAACGAACAGCAAGATGAACGCGCCGGCACCCCATGCCAGTTCCTTGATTTCGGGTGCGATCGGGCTCGGACCTTTGTCCTCGACGGCCGTTTCCGCTTCCCCAGTGGCCTGAGGAAGATAGACGACCACGGTGTGGCCCGCACCCGTCGTGGTGACGGTGACGGTGAGCACGGGTTCTCCTTAGAGACCGAGAAGAATGAAGACGACGAAGCCGATGAGGGCCAAGGCCTCGGTGAAGGCGATACCGAGGAACATCGTGGTGCGGACCATGCCGGCAGCCTCAGGCTGACGGGCCATGGCCTCGATGGCCTTGCCGACGACATAGCCGATGCCAATGCCTGGGCCGATGGCGGCGAGGCCGTAGGCGAAACCAGCGCCGATTGCAGCGTTGGCGGCTTTGATTTCGTCGGCTGTCTGCGCTGGTGGTGTAGCAGCGATGAGACGAGCGAGTGCTTCCATGTTGTTTCTATTTCTCCTAGTGAGGTTGGTAAGGGAGATCAGTGCTCAGGATGCTGAGCGGCATTGATGAAGACGGCGGTGAGGATGGTGAAGATGTAGGCCTGCAGCAAGCCGACCAGCACTTCGAATGCGGTCAGGAAGATCAGCATGAAGAACGGCAGGATGCTCATCGGTCTCAACACCAGTTGCTTGGTCTCGGCGAAGAACAACGCGTTGGTCAAGAAGGCGAACGTGATCAGCAACATGTGGCCGGCGAGCATGTTGGCGAAAAGTCGGACGGCCAGCGAGAAGGGGCGCAACACGATGTTGGAGAGCAGTTCGATCACGCCCACCAGCGGCCGCATACCCACCGGCACACCGTGCGGCCAAGCCATGCCGGTGATGTACTTGATGCCGTTGTGCTTGAAACCGACCGCGTTGTAGATCACCCATACGACCAGGGCGAGGAACAGCGGGATGGCCATGCGGGCAGTGGCCGGCATCTGGAACAACGGGATGATGCCCGGCAGATTGCACAGGTAGACGAAGATGAACAGCGACAGCAGGAACGGCGTCCACGGCAAGCCTTCCTTGCCCATCGTCTGCATGACGATGTCGTTCTCGATGAAGGTGACGCTGCTCTCGGCAAGGTTGCGCACGCCGGTGGGCGCCACCAACGGGTCTTTGCGACCGGCCAGTAGGAACACGACGATGCCGATCAGGGCCGCGAGTACGGCGATCAGCCCGACCTTGTTGAAATTCGAGAAAATGTCCCTCCAGCGGATCAACTCGTTGATCGGCGGAAACTTCAATGCGAGCATTCCGAGGTACTCCCTATTTGCTGACGGTCGAGGGCTTGGGCTTCAGGCCGGGATAGGCGAGTGACATCGCCACATACTTCAACTCCCACACCAACAGACCCAGGTGAGTGAAGATGATGGTCGCTCCGAGTGCTGGAAGCGAAATCCACCCGGCGTCTTTCACCAAGTACACAGCCAGGAAGATCAGCCCGAGGCGCACCAGGTAGCCGAACAGGACTGAGGCCATCATCATCCTCAGACTGATCTTGGCGGTGATGGCCACGATCCCCGCGGCGAGGGCGAAGTTGACCAGGACGATGGCGATGGCGTACGCACTGGACGTCGCCCCGTTGACTCCCCAGATGAGTCCGCACACCGCGATCAGAACTGGCGCTACCAGCAGCCCGCGCTTGACCATGTCATTGGACACGGATAGTTCGGGTGATGGGCCAGGTAGTGGCGCGGCCATCGAGAATGCGATGTCGTTCATTGACGGTCTCCCTGTGCTGATGGGGCACGGATGCCGGCGGCGCGTTGCGCCTCGAGCACCTTCATTTGGGAATCGTAGTCATACCAAAAGCGCAGGAATTCACCGATCAGACCGAGGACGACCAGGCCGACCATGAACAGCGGCTTGGTGCCGAGCCAGCGATCGAGGATGTAGCCGATTCCGAGGAATGCGAGCGTCACCAGAGCGACATCGATGCCCTTACCGATCTTGTCGTCGGTGCCCTTCTGGGTGGGTTGCGGCTTCAACGGTGTGTGTTCCTCAATGCCGGGGTTCTGGCGTTGGTTGGACGTGCTCTTCACTCCGATGTGAAGAGCTTGTGAACGCGTACACAATCTAACGGAACCGAATCCACCGCTCCAAACCGAACGGAAACAAAACAGTACAACCGAGTGTTTCCAGCCCAATCGCCGCAACCGAGTGTTTGCAGCCACCCCGGATGCACAGGAAACACTCGGTCACGTCCGGCGGGCGCGAAACACTCGGTTCGAAGTCAGGCGGCGCGGTTGCGACGGATCTGGGGGTGGAACAGGGTGTAGAGCAGCAACCCGAGCATCGCTGCCCCGATCGGAACGTACGAAATGAAACTTTGCGACAACACCGGGTACAGAACGAAGGCCGACAACAGCGCGGTCCAGGCCCAGAGGATCACCACGCTGCGGCGTTGACCGTGACCCATCTCCATCAGGCGGTGGTGGAGATGACGCTTGTCGGCCGTGGCCACGCCTTGGCGGCGACTGGCGCGACGGATGATTGCGAACAACGTGTCGAGGATCGGGACACCGAGGATGAACAGCGGTATGAACAACGGCGCGAGGAAGAAGTAGGTCTGTCCGGCGTACCCCTGCAGGTTCGGGTCGGCGCGGCCCCCGACGACACTCGTACTGACTGCCAGCAGCAGCCCGAGCAACAACGCACCGCCATCGCCCATGAAGATCTTCGCCGGATTGAAGTTGTGCGGGAGAAAGCCGACACAGATCCCGACCGTGATGATGGCGATCAGCGGACCAATGCTCGGCGACGACAACAGTCGCACGGTGGGGTCAGCCAGGCGCAGGCTGTAGATGAAGAACGCGAGCGCGCCGATCGCGACGATGCCAGCGGCGAGACCATCCAAGCCATCGATGAGGTTGATCGCCTGGGTCATGCCCAGCAGCCAGACCACGGTGATCAACAGGACCCAGTCGTCGGTGACCGTGTAGACATCGACGAACGGAACGCGGAAGTAGAACATCGTCACGCCGTAGTAGGTCAAGACAGCGGCAACGCCGATCGTGCCGATCACCTTGGCCGGCGCCGAGATCTCGCGAATGTCGTCGAACAGGCCGACCATGAACATCAGCGATGCGGCCAACAACACGCCGCGCGGTTCGTCGTTGCGGGAAAATATCGTGTCGAACTGATCGCTCAGGCGGGCGACCAAGATCGCAGTCACCAGACCAACGAACATGGCGATGCCGCCAACATCGGGGGTCGCCACGGTATGCACTCGACGCTCGTCCGGCTCGACGACCCATCCCAGGCGGCGGGCGATTCGGGCGACAATCGGAGTACACACGAATGTGGCCGCAGCGGCCACCAGGCCGATCAGGAGGTAGGACGTCGTCGACGGCATGAGCGCCTGCGACTCTAGCGATCATCCGTACGCGGGGAACTTCGCACAGAGCGCGGCAACCTCGGCCCGCACGGCGGCGATCGTGGCCTGATCGGTGCGTTGACGCAGCACTCGGGCGATCAACGAGGCGATGATCGCCATCTCGGGCTCCTCCATCCCTTGGGTGGTGACCGACGGCGTGCCGATGCGAACACCGCTGGTCACGAACGGGCTACGCGGGTCGTCGGGGATGGTGTTCTTGTTCAGCGTGATGCCCGCCTGATCCAGAACCGCTTGAGCTTCCTTGCCGGTGAGATCAGCATCGAACGGCTGGAGGTCGACGACCATCAGGTGGCTGTCAGTGCCGCCGCTGACGAGTCGGAAACCTTCACTCGCCAGCGCACCCGCGAGGGCGCTGGCGTTGAGCACGATCTGCTTCGCGTACTCGCTGAAGCTCGGCTGCAGCGCCTCGTAGAAAGCGACAGCCTTGCCGGCGATCACATGCTCGAGGGGGCCACCTTGCCAACCGGGGAACACCGCCTTGTCGATAGCTGCGGCATGTTGTGCCGTCGACAAGATGCATCCCCCCCTTGGACCGCGCAGCGTCTTGTGCGTGGTGAAGGTGACGACGTCGGCGTACGGCACGGGATTGGGGTGAGCGCCGCCGGCGATCAAGCCGGCGAGATGTGCTGCGTCGAACAGGAAGTACGCGCCGACCTCGTCGGCGATGGCCTTGAACGGCTCGGGATCGAGCCGGCGCGGATAGCTGGTCGTGCCGGCGACGATCATCTTCGGGCGATGCTCGAGCGCAAGGTCGCGTACCTGATCCATATCGATTCGCTCGTCGCCCGGCGTGACCTTGTAGGGCACGAACTTGTACAGCTTGCCGCTGGCGTTGACCGGCGACCCATGGGTGAGGTGGCCACCATGGTCGAGGCTGAGACCCAACACGGTGTCGCCGTATTCGAGCAGCGCTTGATATGCGCACATGTTGGCGTTGGCCCCGCTGTGCGGCTGCACGTTGGCGTGATCGGCGCCGAACAGTTGCGTGACGCGATCGATGGCCAGCGCCTCGACGTCGTCGATCACTGCGTTGCCGCCGTAGTAACGCTTGCCCGGGTAACCCTCGGCGTATTTGTTGGTGAGCACTGAACCGACGGCGCGCATTACCGCGGGGGAGGTGAAGTTCTCGCTGGCGATCAACTGCAAACCTGTGACCTGTCGCTGTGTCTCGGCATCGATGAGATCGAACAGTTCGGTGTCGGGCTGTGTGTCGGATGGGAACGGCATTGCTCAGAGCTCCATTCGTGATTCTTCGGCTTCGATCAGCATGACCTGTTCGACGCGGCGGGCATGACGGCCGCCCTCGAAACTGGTCGCGAGGAATGCTGCGAGGATCTCCTCGGCAAGACCGACGCCGACGACCCTGGCGCCCATACTGAGCACGTTGGCATCGTTGTGCGCACGCGCCAGCCGTGCTGTGAACAAGTCGTTGCACAGCGCGGCGCGAACGCCGTGGACCTTGTTGGCGGCCAGTTGCTCGCCCTGTCCGCTTCCCCCGACGACAATGCCGACCTGGGCATCGCCGTTGCGTACGGCACGGCCGACAGCGGCGCAGAACTCGGGATAGTCGCAGCTGTCCGTGCTATCCGTCCCAAAGTCAGACACGTCGTGGCCATCGGCAGCGAGCATGCCGATGAGGTGCTGTTTCAGCTCGTACCCGGCATGATCGGCGCCGATGGCGATTCGCGACATTCGGCGAGTCTATGGCTGCGTCGTTTGTCGACCCAGCCTGCTCCCCTACCCTGGGCCGTCATGGCCCTCGACCCGCGGACCCCTGTGCTGATCGGAGTCGGGC
>JANOJI010000450.1:0-2088 GCA_031408175.1 Ilumatobacteraceae bacterium | reverse complement strand
TCCTTCCAACCGGCGATGCTCTTCTCGACCAGGATCTCACTGATCGGGCTGGCTGCCAGACCCTCAGCCGCACGGAGCTCGAATGCTTCGGCCGTCGAGGCAATCCCAGTGCCACGTCCACCGAGGATGTAGGCCGGACGGATGATCACCGGCAGACCGATGTGTTCGACCACTGCCAACGCCTCGGTGAGATTGTGGGCGATTCCGCTGACGGGAACGGCGAGACCGATCTCGATCATCGCCTGCTTGAACTTGTCGCGATCCTCGGCAGTGGCGATGGCCTCAGCGTTGGCGCCGATCATCTCGGGCGTTCCGGGTACGCCGATGATGCCGCGTTCGTACAGCGCCATCGCCGTGTTCAGGCCGGTCTGGCCGCCGAGAGTCGGCAGCACGGCATCGGGGCGTTCGCGCTCGATGATCTTGGCAACAACCTCGGGAGTGATCGGCTCGATGTAGGTGGCGTCGGCGAAGTCGGGGTCGGTCATGATCGTCGCCGGATTGGAGTTGACGAGAATGACGCGATAGCCCTCCTCCCGCAGCACTCGGCAAGCCTGGGTGCCGCTGTAGTCGAACTCGCAGGCCTGGCCGATCACGATGGGACCGGAGCCGATGATCAGGATCGAACGGATGTCGGTGCGCTTCGGCATCAGACGCCTGCGTCCATCAGCTCGGCGAACATGTCGAACAGGTAGCGCGAGTCGTGCGGGCCGGGTCCTGCTTCGGGGTGATATTGCACGCTGAAGGCAGGCGCTCCGAGCACTCGCATGCCCTCGTTGGTCTGGTCGTTGAGGTTGAGGTGGGTCACCTCGACCTTGCCGTCGAGGCTGGCCGGGTCCACGCAGAAGTTGTGGTTCTGGCTGGTGATCTCGATGTGGCCGGTCGGCTCGTGGCGAACCGGATGGTTGCCACCGTGATGCCCGAACGGCAACTTGAACGTGTCGCCACCGAGTGCTCGGCTGAGCAGTTGATGACCCAGGCATATCCCGAAGATCGGCACCTGTCCCACCAGCTCGGCGATCGTATCGACCGCATAGCCAACCATCGCCGGGTCGCCCGGGCCATTCGACAGGAACACGCCGTCGGGTCGGCGCTCCAGGACCGCCGCCGCAGAAGTTGATGCCGGAACGACCTCGACCGTGCCCAGCCCGGCGAGGTGGCGGACCATCGTGCGCTTGATGCCGAAGTCGAAGGCGACGATTCGGCGCTGGCCGGTACCGGTTACGGCTGTCGTGTACGGCGCGGCACACGTGACGTCGGCGACAAGATCGATGCCATCGGTGCCTGGCTCCGCTGCGGCGGCCCGGCGCAGCGATGCTTCATCGGCGGTTCCGAAGGCACCGGCCATCGCACCGGTATCGCGCAGGATCCGTGTCAACCGGCGAGTGTCGATGCCACCGATCGCGGTGATTCCATGAAGTCGCAGCATCGCATCGAGTGATCCTTCGGCTCGCTGATTGCTGTGCCGGCGAGCCATCTCGCGGACGATCACACCACGGCAAAAGGGTCGCTCGGATTCGAAGTCCGCTCCGTTGGTGCCGTAGTTGCCGATGTGCGGGTAGGTGAAGGTGATGATCTGCCCGGCGTACGACGGGTCGGTGATCACCTCTTGGTAACCGCTCATCACGGTGTTGAAGACCACTTCACCGCTGGCCACACCGTTCGGCGGCTCGGCTCCGAACAGTTCCCCCTCGAACACGCTGCCGTCGGCCAGTATCAACGCCGCTTCTCGGATCATCGCCACACCCACCGCATGATCATGCAGCCTAATGCATGATCATCGACAGAGGCGGATCGTTTCGCTGGATCTGGGCGCCACGGCCCCTTCACAGCAGCAGGTCGGGCGCGCAGCCTGGCACCCGGATCGATGGACAACACGATGTACTCCTCCCGTATGGGCCTCACGGGACCCATTTCACGGCAGGGCCACCGTAGCAGCCCGGCGCCGACCGGACTGGTGAGGGCCGCCCGAGATCCGCCGGTGCCTGGTGGTACCGTTGCCCAGATGCCAGAGCTGCGCGGCACGGTCGTGCTCGCCACCTACAACAGCGCTGCGTCGGTCGGCCCGGTGCTGGCCGAGATCGAGGAAGC
>JANOJI010000422.1:0-1927 GCA_031408175.1 Ilumatobacteraceae bacterium | reverse complement strand
AACTTGCAGCCTCCTACGTTGGACGGACTCACCTTGACGATGTAGATCAAGCGACGGATTGATGAGACTTCTGTAAGGAATTGCTGCCCGCACCCTTTTCGCGCTGCCGGTGAGGTACCAGGGGGAGGTAGGTACCTCACCGGGGCAGCGTGAACAGTCGCTATGGTGACGCACCAATGTGACGGGATAACGCGGCGAGTGTACGTTTTCTGTAACAGAATGACCACCCCGCGTAGTTTTGGGCAGGGTCGGTTCTGGGCTGGTTCTCGAAAGGCGAGTAGGTTCGGCGAGTGCATTCTCTGTTGTTCATCGAAGACGACGATGCCATCCGGCTGGCCTTGAGCCTGGCGTTGGAGGACGAGGGCTACGAAGTCCGTGAGGCCGAAGACG
Organism: Ilumatobacteraceae bacterium; assembly: GCA_031408175.1. Lineage (GTDB taxonomy): Bacteria > Actinomycetota > Acidimicrobiia > Acidimicrobiales > Ilumatobacteraceae > JAENVT01. Next base: position 1,537 of record JANOJI010000422.1, on the reverse strand, counting down.
GCAGGTCGGGTCTCGCGGCCTTTGCCGAACGGGAGCCTGACCTGGTGTTACTCGATCTTCGGTTACCTGATATGAGCGGTTTCGAGGTATGTCGCAGCCTGCGCGCCACGAGCATCGTTCCCATCATCATCGTCACGGCCCAAGCGGATACCTACGACCTGGTTGCAGGTCTGGAGGCGGGGGCGGACGACTATGTCACCAAGCCGGTCGTCCCCAAGGAGCTGGCTGCCAGGATCCGTGCCGCTCTCCGGCGAGTCCATTTGCACGACGTGCCGTCGCTGGCGCCGGCGAGTCGCTTTGGGGACGTCGAATTGCGACGTGAGCAAGGGATTGCCCTGAAGGCTGGGCGAGAACTGAGTCTGACAAAGACCGAATTCCGGCTGCTGTGTGAGTTCGCCGACCATGTCGGCATGGTGCTGTCGCGAGATCAGCTGCTGGAGCGGGTGTGGGGGTACGAATACCTGGGTGACAGCCGCTTGGTCGATGCGCACGTGCGCCGGCTGCGCGTCAAGATCGAGGACCAGCCCGACGAGCCGAAGCTGATCGTCACCGCCCGCGGTATCGGCTACCGCCTCCTGCCCTGACCCGCCCGCCATCAAACGCCTCAAGCGGGCGGGAGCCAGGGTCGGGCGCGGAGGTACTCGCCGAGGCCCTTGGCCTGGGCGTCGAAGGCGGTGCTCGAGGCGACGCCCTGCCCGAGATAGCCGACGATCACGAAGTTGAGGGCAAGCAAGTTGGGCAGCTCGAATCGGCGCACCTCGAGGCCGGCGGCCTCAGGAATGAGGGCACGGACAGCGTCGGCGGTGAGGTTCTCGGCGAGCCATGCGTATCCCTCGGCATTCGTCGCCCAGATGCCGACGTTGGCGTTTCCTCCCTTGTCTCCTGACCGGGCGCCGAAGTACAGACCCAAGGGCTCACCCGGCTGCGGACCGTGGGTCGTGGCATCGATCGTTTCCGAGACGGATGATGTCGGCTCCACCGGACCGGCGAACGGCGACTCGATCGCCAGACGGCGGCCGTCTGCCAGCACCACGACCTGATGTACCTCGTCGTTTGCAACCAGCGCCGGCCAGTACACGCCGAATGGCTGTGCGTCGGTCGGTTGGGACGACACGAAGAATCCCGGGTAGTTGGCCAGCGCTAGTTCGACCGCTGCCGACGAGAAGGCTCGGCCCACCAGACGTTCGTCGGACGACTTCACGGTGACGTGCAGCCTTCCTGACGATGCCTCTTGGTCCTGGGCGTCGGGTGGGGCGGCAATGAAGCGTACATCGACCTCGTCGAAGCGCTCTTTGCCGCCGAGCCGGGTGAACAACGCCGACTCGGCCCATGCCGCTTTCTGTTGCTGGTTCAGCCCGGTGAGCACGAACGTCATCCGGTTGCGGTACCCGCCGTTGTAGTTGATGCACACCTTGGTCGTGGAGGGGGCCGGCAATCCTTGAACGTCGCTGATTCGCACCCGGTCGTATCCGTCGTCGTGCAGTCGGATCGAGCCGAAGTCGGTGACGACGTCGGGATTCAGATAATGCGGGTCGCC
>JANOJI010000421.1:0-3836 GCA_031408175.1 Ilumatobacteraceae bacterium | reverse complement strand
TCTGTTGGTGAGAACGCTGTCGAGGTCTGCGAGACTCCGAGGATGCTGACGTTGAACTCGGTTGCACCTGACTTCGAACTGCTGGACGAACGCGGCCGGAACGTCCACCTTCAGGACCTTCGGGGGCATTGGGTGTTGCTGTGGTGGTACCCGAAAGCGGCGACACCTGGTTGAACGATCCAGGGTCAGGGCCTGCGTGACAGCGCCCACCGATTCGAAGAGCTCAATGCCGTCATTCTCGGTGCGTCATTCGACACACCAGCCGAGAACCTCGCGTTTGCCGAAGCGCAGAACTTCCCGTTCCATCTGTTGAGCGATGTGGATCGCGCGGTCGGGACTACATACGAAGTCACTCGCGCACCAGGCGAGAAGTATCCCGAGTACCCGATGCGCCACAGCTACCTCATCGATCCCGATGGTCGGATCCATCGTCGCTACGAGGTAACCGATGTCGCGAGCCATGCCGCCGATGTGATCGCAGATCTCGAGGCAGGCCAGACCGAAACCTAATGGTCGGCCTCACCGGGGGAGCAACGTAGTAGCTGCGACAGCCCGGGCGCGAGGGATCGGCACGCGCGAGACTGCCACACATGATCGCGGGCGAGCTGGCATCGAGTCCGTTGTTGGTGGGCAGTGCCTCCGCCGACCTTGCCTCGTTTGCGGAGCATCTCGAGTCGCGACGGCTCGATCCGGGCGACCGGCTGATGGTCGAGGGTGAAGCGGGAACGTTCTTCGCGCTTCTCGTCTCGGGTCAGGTTGCGGTCATCCGTGATGGACCGAATGGTCCCGAGGAGATGGCTCTCGTCGGCGGAGGTTCGGTGATAGGCGAACTCTCACTGCTGCGCGGTATGCCCCGCGCCGCCACGGTGACCGCGACGGTGCCGACCGTTGCGCTGACCGGCGACACCGAAGCGTTCGCGCTGCTCCTCGACCTGCCGGGTGTCCGCGAGCGGATCGAGCGTGTCGTGAGCACCCGGCTGGCCGAAGTCGCCCGTCCCGTCCATGCCAACCTGCGGGACGGCACGCCCATCCTGTTGCGGCCGTTGCTGCCGTCCGATCGCGATGGAATCGCCGCAGCCCTCCGGGAGATGTCGGCCGAGTCATTGCGACGGCGGTTCTTCGGTGCCGGCCAGCCAACCGAGCGGATCATCGACTACCTCGTCTCCATCGACTACGTCAATCACTTCGCCTGGCTTGTCCTCGACGCTCGAGCGCCCACCGACGGTTGGGCCATTGCGCGGTACATTCGCCGCCGCGCTACCCCCGACTGCGCGGAGCTGGCGTTCGCGGTGAAGGATGCCCACCAAGGTCGCGGTCTTGGCATTCTGCTGTTGGGTGCCATCGGTGCAGCGGCATCTGTCGGTGGCCTCCGCGACTTCACGGCCACGCTGCTGTCGGACAACACGCCAATGAAGGCCGTGCTGGCAAAGGCCAACGCAACGTTCGCTTTCGATGAACCCGGTGTGACCCGAGCCGAGCTGACGGTTCAGAACGCGACGTCGCTACTCAGCGAAGCGCTCTGCCGTGAACTTCAGAGCGCTGCGCGTGACGTCGTCACCGCCGCGGGGTTAGCGCTCACCCACCCGGCCGATCGCTGACGGCGCAACAGTTCGTGGCGGCATGTTCTCGTCTTTGAACACTCCGTTCTACGGCCGTCAGATTTCAACTCTGGTGCCGACTTCGAACACTTGGTCCGCAGGAAGGTTGAAGAAGCGGCTGGCGCTGTCGGCACCGCGATTGAGCAGAACGAAGAGGTGCTCTGCGAGCGGGTGCATTCCAGGCGCCTTGTCCGCAATGATCGACTCCCTACCGATGAAATAGGTGACATCACCGGGGTCGTACTGAAGTCCGAGAACCTTGATGGTGGAGAGCGCTGCGGGTACATCGGGCTCCTCCATGAAGCCATAGCGGAGCAGGATCTGAAAGACTCGGTGCGACTTTGGTTACCTCCGCTCGCTCGGCTTCGGGCAACCGAGGCACTTCTTCGGTGATGATTGAAACGATCAGCGTCGTCTCGTGGAGCACCTTGTTGTGGCGCAGGTTGTTGACGAGCGCCGGAGGTGCCTTGCCGAGGTCTTTGAACAGGAACACCGCGGTTCCGGCCACACGAGTCAGGGTGGACGATTCGTCGAGGACCTCCTCGATCGGACGCTCGCCTCGCCTGATGCGCTGGGCAACCAGGTCGCGCCCACGCCTCCAGGTAGCCATCTGCACGAGAAGCCCGAGCGCTACCAGCAGCGGGAACCATCCGCCATCCGGGATCTTGGGCACGTTCGCCGCAAAGAATGCCGTATCGATGATCAGAAGCGGCAACGTGACGAGGAAGACCTTGCGCCGCGACCACCCCCAGCGCCGGAGGGCCAGCACGGCGAAGAGGATCGTGGTGATCACCATCGTGCTCGTCACGGCGATTCCATAGGCGGCAGCGAGGCGGCTGGTGCTGCCGAAGCCCACCACCAGTCCGATCGATCCGACCATCAGCGCCCAGTTCACGAGAGGCACATACACCTGCCCTTGATGCTCGCCTGAGGTGTGATGGATCGCTACACGGGGGAGGTAGTCGAGCTGCACCGCCTGCACGGTGAGAGAGAACGCGCCCGAGATGAGGGCTTGCGAGGCGATCACCGACGCCATCGTCGCCAAGATGGCGAGCGGTGTCACACCCCACTCGGGTGCCATGCGGTAGAACAACGCTCCGACCTCGTTGGTGTCCAAGACGAGGGCAGCCTGGCCGAAGTAGTTGAGGAGCAGGCCGGGGAGAACAAGCCCATACCATGCAACGGCGATCGGGCGCCGACCGAAGTGGCCCATGTCGGCGTACAGCGCTTCACCTCCGGTGACAACGAGGAAAATGCTGCCGAGGGTGAGGAACGCCTTCCAAGGGTCCTCGGCGAAGAACGCAGCGATATGCAGTGGGTTGACGGCAGTGAGAACCTCCGGGCGGGCCACGATCTGGCGAAGCCCGAGCACGCCGAGCACGGTGAACCAGACAATCATCACCGGCCCGAAGATCCGGCCGATGCCACCCGTCCCATGGCGCTGAACGAGAAACAGGCAGAACAGGATCAGGCAAGCGAGTGGGATGACGAAGCGATCGAACGCCGACGACGCGACCTCGAACCCCTCCACCGCGCTGAGCACCGAGATCGCCGGCGTGATCAGACCGTCGCCATAGAGGAGGCAGGTCCCAAACACGCCCAGCATCACGAGCGGCCCCGCAACGCGTTGGCGATCTGGCTGCTTCGGCATGATCAGCGCAGTGAGCGCGAGGATGCCGCCCTCGCGGCGGTTGTCGGCGCGCATCACCAGCGCGAGGTACTTGACGCAGATGATCACGATCAGCGCCCAAAACGCCAGCGACGCGACGCCGAACGCATTGACCCGCGACGCCACGAGCTCCTGGTGCTCGAACGACTCCCGGATCGCGTACAGGGGGCTCGTGCCGATATCGCCAAATACAACACCGAGCGCGCCAAGCGTCAGAGCGCCAGCGCCCGCATGGGCGAGGTTCCCCCGTCCGCTCGAGTCATGATCGTCGCCCGAGCCAGCGGGTTCCGCCGCAGTTGGCTGGTCACCGTCGAGGGCATCTGTGGCTGGCGTTTCGACACTGTCTGGCACGCCATGCTCGCTCACAGATGAGCAACCTAACGTGTGTCTGCCCGGTAGAGGTAGCTACGCCTCTTGGACCTCGAACCTTGTTGTGAGCTGCGCGGTTGAGCCACCGACCCAGACATCGAAGGTCGAGGGATCGGTCACCCAGTCTCGGAGAGCATCTGCGGTGCCATGGCGCGAATCACCTCGACGCTGACCGGCGAGCGCCACATCTTCGGCAGCAT
>JANOJI010000399.1:0-10367 GCA_031408175.1 Ilumatobacteraceae bacterium | reverse complement strand
AACTTGCCGGCAAGTCGCCGCCCGGATCCCGCGGCCTCATGTTCCTCCCCTGGTTGTTCGGTGCGATGGCTCCGGCGCCCGATACGCGACACCGCGGCGCGTTCGTCGGCATCTCTCTCAGCACCTCTCGTGCAGATCTCGCACGCGCGATGCTCGAGGGCGTCTCCATGCAGATGCGTTGGTTGGCCGACGAGGTGGAGAGTGCACTCGGCGCACCGTTCGACAAGATGCGCTTCATCGGCGGTGCGGCGCTGTCCGATGTGTGGGCCACGGTCCTAGCCGACGTTGTCGGCCGTCCGATCGAACAGCTCGCCAACCCGCGTCATGCCAATGCACGCGGCGCCGGTCTGATGGCGTTCATCTCGACAGGACAGCTGAGCATCAGCGACCTCGACCGGCTGGTACCGGTACACGCACGGTACGAGCCCGACCCATCCACACGTTCGCTGTGGGCCGAACGGTTGGGAGTGTTTCGTGACCTGCACGTTGCTCTCGCCGAACCCGTCTCTCGCCTCCATTCATGAAACCAGCCAGAGGAAACCCATGACCTTGTATCCATATGCCGATCGATATCCAGTGATGCGAGGCCTGCCATCGGAGGGTCGCGACCGGGCAGTCATCCTGCAGGAGCTTCGAGAGATGGCGGAGCTCGAAGACGCCAAGTGGGAAACCGGCAAGGCATCGGGCTCGTTCTATTGCGGCGACCACGACCACTACGAGTTCATGGGCGAGGCATACTCGATGTACAGCCACATGAACGCGATGCAGCGCGACGTCTGCCCCAGCGCGACTCGGTTCGAAGGTGAGATCATCGCGATGGGTCTCGACCTGATGCACGCCTCATCGGCGAGCGACGCCGACCCATGCGGGATGCTGACCAACGGCGGCAGCGGAAGCATCCTCCACGCGATGCTTGCCTACCGTGAGCAGGCCACCCGCAACGGCATCGACAAGCCCAATGTCGTGAAGCCCGAGACCGCGCACCCGGCGTTCGACAAGGCGTGTCACCTTCTGGGGATCGAAATGCGTCGAGCGCCGATCCACGCCGACACCGCCCAAGTAAACCTCGACGCGATGTCCTCGATGATCGACTCGAACACTGCTGCGATCGTCGGGTCTGCGTGCAACTACGGCTATGGAACGATCGATCCAATCGACGCGCTGTCCACGCTTGCCCTGCAAAAGGGTGTGGGTCTGCATGTCGATGGATGCCTCGGCGGCTTTCTGTTGCCGTTCGGCGAGATGCTTGGCCTCGACATCCCCGTCTTCGACTTCCGTCTTCCTGGCGTCACGACCATCTCCGCCGACACGCACAAGTACGGCTACAGCGTGAAGGGCACGTCGATCTTGATGTTCCGCAGCAAGGAGCTTCGCAATGGTCAGTACTTCTTCATGACCGACTGGTCGGGTGGCAAGTACGCATCGCCGGGCATCGACGGTTCGCGATCAAGTGGATTACTGGCCGCCACGTGGGCATCGATGGTGACCCTGGGTCGTCAGGGTTACATGACGTACGCCAAGAAGATCTTCGACACAGCCTTTGCGATGCAGGAGGTTGTGGAGGCCCAACGCGAGCTACGGATCATCGGCAAGCCGTCGTTCTGCTTCTCGTTCACTTCCGACGAGTTCGACATCTACCACGTCAACGATGCGATGCGTCAGCGGGGGTGGCGGCTCAACGGCCAGCAATACCCCAACGCCGTACACATGGCGGTGACCCGTCCGCAGACGCAAGAGGGTGTCCTCCAAGCCTGGGCCGACGACATCCCCGAGGCCGTCGCGTACGCGAACGAGCACCGTGATGAACGCGCCCAGAGCTCGTCGGTCTACGGCGATGCATTGACACCAACCGCGGAGATCACCGCCAAGATCAACTCGGCCGTGACGTCGGCGCTCGACGCGTACCAATCGGTACCGCCACAAACCTGATCGCGGCCTGCCACTCGATCAAAGCAGGCGAAGTTCATCGAGCAACTCGTCCTGACGAGCTTCGAGCGTACCGATCTCGGCGACAACGTGGCGGCGATGGTCTGCCATCGCCTCAGAATGCCCGGCTGCCTCGCGGTGTTCCACTGCGGCCGCAGGGCTGTCGGCTACGAGCGCCCGCACACTCTTGTCCTCGGCGTCGTCGACGAGATGGGCGAGCTGCTCGTCGATCACTCCCAATTCGTCGCGGAGGGTCCGCAAACGACCGCCGACTTTGCGCAGTCTTCGCTCCACCGATCGCTTGCCCATCAGCTCAAGTGTACGGACGGGATTTCAAGCACTCGTCGACATCGACGAGCGAGCGCGTATCCAGCAGCGCCGACGTGGGTCTGGATTCCTAGCTGCCGGCGACTCCGGCACACGCCAGAACGGAGGGCGGTCATGATCACGTTGCTCGGATGGATCGGAGCCGTCCTCGCACTCGCTGCCTACGCCCAGACGGGTACCGCACGACTCCGTCAGATCGCCCTTGCCTCCAGCGTTGCGCTCTTGACGTTCAACATGCTGCTGGGGATCTGGTCGAACGTCGTCTTGGAATCTGCGCTCGTAGTCGTCAACACCCGACGCCTGCTTCAGCTCCGCGTTGGGTCGAGGCCAGCGCTGTTGTTGGGCGCGATTCCGGTACCGCCAGTACCCAAATCGAACCCGGTGAGCCTGGTCGGGTGCGATGTGAGTACCACCAGTACCGATCTCGCGCCCGACCGGCTCCCTCAGCGGGCGGGCGGCGCGCGATCGGTGCTGCTGGAGTGCCCGAGGTGGGACTCGAACCCACACGCCCTTTCGGACAACGGATTTTGAGTCCGTCGCGTCTGCCATTCCGCCACTCGGGCGAGTGACGCCGAGATCGTATCGGCCGAAGTGATGCAGTTCACGCCCGTTACTGGCTGGTAGCAAATCGGTATCAGCGGAAACGGTCTAACGTGTCTGAATCATGCTTGCCTTCACGTTCCCTGGCCAGGGTTCACAGCGACCGGGTATGGGCAGGCCCTGGGCCGAACACGAAAGTTGGGAGCTCGTCGACGAGGCCTCCGAGGTCGCCGATCGCGATGTCGGCTACCTGCTGCTCGACGCCGACGCCGAGGAACTGCGAGACACGCGCCACGCGCAGCTGACCACGTTCGTCTCCAGCCTGATGGTGCTCGACGCTGCAGAACGTCTCGGTCTCGAGCCCAGTTTCTGTGCGGGCCACAGTCTCGGCGAGTACACGGCCCTGACGGCGACCGGTGCGCTCGGGTTCGACGAAGGTGTGCGACTGGTCTGCGAGCGCGCAGATGCGATGCACCAGGCCGGAATAGAGAACCCGGGCACGATGGCCGCCGTGCTCGGCCTCGACGATGACCAGGTCGAAGTCGCATGCCGGCGCGCCGACAGCGACGTGTGGGTCGCCAACTTCAATGCACCTGGGCAGGTTGTGATCGCCGGATCACCAGAAGGTGTCGCGGCGGCAGGAGTCGTCGCCAAAGAGCTCGGCGCCAAGAAGGTCATGCCGCTGCAGGTGTCGGGCGCGTTCCATACGCCATTCATGACCGCAGCACGCGACCGATTGCGCAAGGCCATCGCCGAGGCGAATCCTCGCGACACCGAAGTACCCGTGATCTCCAACGTCGACGCTCTGGCCCACAACACCGGGGCCGAGTGGTCGAGTTTGTTGTCGGCCCAACTCAGCAGTCCTGTCCGCTGGAAGCATTGCCTGCTCGCGCTCGAGGATGTGGGCGTCACCGAGTTCGTTGAACTCGGGCCTGGCGGCGTGTTGACCGGTATGGCCAAGCGCACGGTCGAGTCGGCTCGAACGATCGCAGTATCCACGCCGGAGGATCTCGAAAAGCTGCTCGAGTGGGTCAACGCCGGTTCGCCTCGCGGTGGCAGCCAGCTCGAGGGCGAACACCTCTTCGCCCACGAACGTCTCGTTGTCAGCCCAGCGGCCGGGCTGTTCACGCCGATCACCGGTCTCGCCGACGGTAGCCAGCTCAATGTCGGCGACGTGTTGGGCCAGGTCGGCGATACCGAGGTGCGTTCACCATTTGCCGGCGTGCTGCAGAGCTACATTGCCGTCGACGGCGAACGAGTCACAATGAGACAGCCCATCGCATGGTTGAGGACGATCTGATATGCCAGTACTACCTTCCGGAGTCCGCGGTGCAGTGATCACAGGTTGGGGCACCGCGTTGGGTCCCAAGATCCTGACCAACAAAGATCTCGAGCAAATGGTGGAGACGTCAGACGAGTGGATCGTCGAACGCACCGGCATTCGCCAGCGCCATGTCGGCGGCACCACGGTCGGTCTGTCGACCGAGTCGGGTCGCGCCGCTCTCGACATGTCGGGCGTCGACCTCGCCGAGATCGATGCGCTGGTGCTGGCAACCACGACGCCCGATACCCAGTGGGGCACGGCGGCCACGGTGCAGAACGAACTCGGTCTTCGATGCGGCGCCTTCGACGTCAACGCAGCGTGTTCAGGATTCGTCTACGGACTCGTCACCGCGCACGGGATGATCGCGATGGGCGCCCGCAAAGTGTTGTTGATCGGCACCGATTCGCTGTCGCGCATCGTCGACTGGGACGACCGCAACACCGCAGTGTTGTTCGGCGACGGTTCCGGCGCGGTGGTGCTCGAGGCCGTCGAGGGCCCCGGTCAGTTGCTGGCATGGGACCTCGATGCCGACGGTTCGCTCGGGCGTCTGCTGTGGGCCGACGTCGGCGGTTTCATCCACATGGAAGGCAAAGAGGTATTCCGACGTGCTGTTCGCATCATGGTCGACTCCGCAACGAAGTCGATGAACCACGCAGGGATCACTGCCGACGACGTCACGCTGGTGGTACCTCATCAGGCCAACACCCGCATCATCTCGGCTGCATGCGATCGTCTGGGTATCGAAGTCGAGCGCGCCGTCATGGTGTTGGACCGCACCGGCAACACCTCGTCGGCATCGGTGCCGTTGGCGCTCGCTGACGCGCTCGACACGGGTCGGGTCAAAGAAGGCGACCTGCTGCTGCTGGTCGGCTTCGGAGGTGGGATGACCGCGGCCAGCGCCGTGCTGCGCTGGGGAGGCGGGGCGCCCGCCGGCGGGCCTGCGTGAGCAGAGTCGTTCTGATAACCGGTGGATCGCGAGGCATCGGGCTGGCCTGCGCGCAACGATTTGTGGCTCTGGGCGATCGGGTCGCTGTCACGTACAACTCCTCCCCTCCACCGGAGGGCCTGTTCGCCGTCGCGTGCGACGTGACGTCCGTCGACTCGGTCGACGCGGCGTTCAAGACAGTCGAGGCCGAGTTCGGTCCGGTCGAGGTGTTGGTCTCCAACGCTGGAATCACCAAGGACGGTCTGTTACTACGAATGAGCGAGACCGACTTCGGCTCGGTGATCGACGTCAATCTCACGGCCGCATACCGAGTCGCCAAACGAGCGACACAGGGCATGCTTCGAGCCCGAGCGGGCCGAATCATCTTCATGTCGTCAGTAGTCGCACTGCTGGGCTCGGCAGGACAGGCCAATTACGCTGCGTCCAAGGCCGGACTTGTCGGTCTCGCCCGCTCACTGGCTCGCGAACTTGGCTCCCGCGGCATCACCGTGAACGTCGTTGCCCCCGGGCCCGTCGAGACCGACATGACAGCGGCATTGGGCGACAAGCGGCTGTCCGAGCTCACCGCGGCCGTTCCGCTCGCGCGCATGGCATCGGCCGACGAAGTAGCAGGTGTCGTCACCTTCCTGGCCTCTCCCGACGCCGCCTACATCACCGGTGCAGTGATCCCGGTGGATGGCGGATTGGGTATGGGTCATTAGCATCATCCGCATTACGCACGAGAAGGAGATAGTCGTGGATCAAGCAATGTTCGCCCGCTTCCAAAAATGCGCCGTCGAGGTGCTCTCGGTCTCCGAGGATCAAGTCGTTCCCGAGGCAAAGTTCGGCGACGACCTCGATGCTGACAGCCTCGACCTGGTCGAGTTGGTCATGGCACTCGAGGAAGAGTTCGGTGTCGAGGTGCCCGAGGAAGATCTCGAGGGCATCGAAACTGTCGGCCAGGCCTACGACCTGGTCGTCGGCAAGCTCTGATGAAGGGAGCCGGACGGCGCGTCGCCATCACCGGCTACGGCGTCGTCGCACCCTGCGGTATCGGTCGGAAAGCCTTCTGGGATGGCCTCAACGGGCCGGGCATCACCGATCATCGCAGCATCGAGGTAGCGGATTGGGACCCGCTCCCCTACTTCGACAACCCCAAGGAAGCGCGCCGCGCCGATCGAGTCGAGCAGTTCGCGTTGGCGGCTGCGGCGGAGGCCTTCGAGCATGCCGGGCGACCGGACGTGGAGTCGCATCGCTTCGGTACCATCTTCGCCACCGGCGTCGGCGGTTTGCGAGCCACAGAAGAACAGATCGGGGTGTTACTCACCAAGGGGGAGCGCCGCGTGTCTCCCTTCCTGGTTCCGATGATGATGCCCAATGCGCCGGGCGCGGCCATCTCGATGCGTTATGGATTACGCGGACCGAACGAAACGATCACGACAGCCTGCGCGGCATCGACGCACGCCATCGGCTACGCGGCGCGCCTGATCTCATGGGGCATGTGTGATGCGGTCGTCACCGGTGGCACGGAATCGGCAGGGTGTGCCATCGGCGTCGCCAGCTTCGGCAATATGACAGCGCTCTCGACGTCGGGCGCGAGTCGCCCATTCGACGTGGATCGCGACGGTTTCGTGCTCGGCGAAGGTGCGGCCGTGCTGATGCTCGAGGAGTGGTCTGCGGCCGAGCGCCGCGGGGCCGCCATCGTGGGCGAGGTGATGGGGGCAGCGAGCAACGCCGATGCCCATCACATCACGGCGCCGGCGCCGGGCGGTACCGGCGCAATTGCATGCATGCGCTTGGCGCTCGACGACGCCGGGCTGGAGCCGGGCGACATTGGTCATGTCAATGCACACGGCACATCGACGCCGCTCAACGACGCCGCCGAGGCTGCCGCAGTCACCGAAGTGTTCGGCGCACGGGGTGTTCCGGTCACGTCAACCAAGGGTGTCACCGGACATGCGCTGGGCGCTGCCGGCGCGCTCGAAGCCATCGCCATGCTGTTGGCCATGGAACATCGTCTGATTCCGCCGACGGCCGGGACGTCGACAATTGATCCGGACTTCACGATCGACCTCGTCGTCGGTACGGCTCGCCCATGGACCCCGGCACCGTCCATCTCGAACAGCCTCGGCTTCGGTGGGCACAATGGAAGCATCATTCTCGGTCCGGTTTAAGGACTGCGATCACCGTCACGTGAGCGCACCAAAGCATCGGCTGCCCTCACAGCGTCACCAGGCTGAGCTCAGGAGATCTGCGGAGACGTCGGTCGGAGGAAGGGGCCGGGCGAAGAGGTAGCCCTGGCCCTGGTCGCAGCCGAGTTCGCGCAAACGGCTGAGTTGATCAGTTGTTTCGACGCCCTCGGCGATGGATCGCAGCCCAAGATTGGCAGCGAGATCGACGACTGCGGACACGATCCGCTCGTCGGACTGGTCTTCACCGATGCCCTGCACGAAGGTTTGGTCGATCTTCACGAAGCTCAATGGCAACCGGCGCAGGTGGGTCAGCGATGCGTACCCTGTGCCGAAGTCGTCGAGGCCGATCTGCACGCCGAGATCCCTGATCAGTTCGAGCTGATTCACGATGTCGGGACGCAGATCGATGATGGTGGTTTCGGTGAGCTCGAGGTGCAAGCACCTCGGGTCGAGACCGGTCGTGTCCAGCAGTTCCTCCACGACGGTCGTCAGATCTCCCGGCTCGAACTGCCGAGCGGAGAGGTTGACCGCGATCGTCAACGGCACAGCGGGAAGCCCAACCGGCTTCCATTGGTTCGCCTCCTTGCACGCCATTGCCAGCACCTGCGTGCCGAGCGGTACTACCAGCCCGCTGTCTTCCGCAACGGAGATGAAATCGACCGGCGGCAGGATGGAGCCGTCGGGTTCGGCGATCCGGGCAAGTGCCTCGAAGCCGACCACCCGCCCAGTGCCGAGGTCGACGAGCGGCTGGTAGTACACGACAACCCGGCGATCATCCAATGCCGCCTGCAGCATCTTCTGTGCAGAGGACCGCTGTTGTACCTGGCGCCCGAGTGCCGCATCGAACACTTCGACGCGGCCTCTGCCAAGCGATTTTGCCTGATACATGGCCTTGTCGGCTTCGTTCAGCAGGATCTCCGCTGTTCCTCGTCCACCGATCGAGACAGCAACGCCGATACTGGCGCCCACCTGGTCCGTGTCACCCGCGTGGTGACTCAGCTCGGCCAGGAGGCGGGCCCCGATGTCGAGGGCGTGCGCGCGATTCTCGACATTGGCTGCCAGCACGACGAACTCATCGCCACCGATTCGCGAAACGGTGTCGTGTGGTCGCACGACAGAGGTCAGCTTCTCGGCCACCGCGCGCAGCACGATGTCGCCGGCAGCGTGCCCTTGCGTGTCATTGATCTGCTTGAATCGATCGAGGTCGACGAACAGCACCGCAGTGCATCGACGGGAGCGCTTCGACTCCAACAGGGCGCGGCTGATTCGGTCGACCAGCAGGTTGCGGTTTGGCAGTCCGGTCAACGCGTCGTGCGTGGCTTGCATCGTGAGTGCAGCCTGGGCCGCCTGGAGGTCGGCCATGCGCTCGGCTTGGGCATCGCCAAGGCGGGAGATCTCGCGATCCTGAGCCCTTTGACCGCTGAGGTCGGTGAACGTGATGCACGTCAGACTGTCGCCATCAACTTCGAGCGGCGAGATTCCGACGAGTACGGGAACCGCAAGTCCGCGGCTGTTGATGAGATCGAACTCGACGGTAGCGCCGAGCCCGGTGGGTCCACGGAGTTCGTCCAGTTCGAGGGGGAAGCTGCTGGCTACGAACATCGCCAACGGTGAGCCCACGATTGATGCTCTGGGACGCTCGAGGAGTTCAGCCAACCTTCGATTTGCGTACAGGATGAGTCCGCTCGACGACAACGTGACTGCACCGTCACGCATGTTCTCGACGAAGATTCTGTACGGTCGGTCGGCAGTCGACAGGGTGAACACTCGCCGGCGCGATCGGCCATCGGACACAACGAACGCGTCGACCTCGCCCGCAGCGATCGCCCGCAACATGTCCTCGGCTTCGGCCATGCGCACGAGTGCCTCTGCAAGCGTGGTCGGTGACTCCGCGGGCGCCGAGATGGTCTCGGCAAGCTCGACGAGCCCGGTGTCGAGCCGAACTCGGCCGACGTTGGGCTCCAACAGCACTCCCGTTCCAGACGGGGCCTGTATGCGGGCCACGCCGTGCTAACCGAGCACTTTCGAAGCGGATGGCGCAGCGGGAAGATCCAGTGTCGAGATCACCTTGGCGGACTGAGACAGGTCGCCCACGACCCTGCGCGCGGGCGCCGGCTGGCTCTTGACCAGTGTCGGCGTGGCCAGCAGATTGTTGGTGAGCAGACTGCTCGGGTCTTCGTGGATGTCGACGACCGAGAGGTGATATCGGCCCTCGCAATGGAGTTCGCACAGGCGTCGGGCGTTGGCGATCGCACGCGCAGCAAGGTCCGACGCTCCGCTGACGTACAGCGTCAACTCGTAGAACACCTCGCCGTCACCGACAACCACAGGACCGAATCCGTTGGTCGAGCCGTTGACTGATGCGGTCGCGTTGTTGCCAGAACTCACAAGGCACCGTGCTCATCGTTGTCGATGTCGTGGGTGCCGACCTTCTTGGCGACGTCTGCCCCGCGTAGCAGGCCTTGAGCCACGCGCTGGTCTGCTCGGTCGTCGGCGCCGATCGAACCGTGGCTGAGCAGGCGTTTGACGATGTCGGACTCATCATCGAACTCACGCCACAGCGTTGCTGTCTGGGCGTCAACCGATTGGCGTCGCCGTTCGAGGTTGACTCTGCGCTGCTCGAGTTCCTCCAGCCACGCGGCACCGTCGGCTTGCTCCTTCGCCTCCTGGGCCTGGCGAGCAGACCCGGTCAGCACGCCCTCGGGACCGACGTAGACGTCGGACAACTCGATGCCATGGTCCGTCAGCAGGAACTCGCGGATCTGGTTGCTGTTGGCCATGCCTCGCGCCTTGAGCACATATAAGACCCGGTTGTGCTCTCCATTGCCCTCCAGGGTCTTGACGAGCAACCAGGTATCGATGAGCGACGTCATCTGCTGCTCGACCGACGTTGGTTCCCTCGACGTTGTCAAACTGGTGAACAACGACGTCACTCCCCTGGCTTTGAGGAAGTCGACCTGGCGCGTGAGCAGCGCTGCCACGTCGGCCGCAGTGCCGAGACTCACGAAGTCGGAGATCGGGTCCATCACCACCACGCTCGGGTCGAACTCGCCGACGAACTTCTGCACGGCGAAGAGGTGCGACTCGAGACCGAGCAGGCTCGGACGGAAACACTGGAACTGCAGCAGTCCGG
>JANOJI010000362.1:0-3501 GCA_031408175.1 Ilumatobacteraceae bacterium | reverse complement strand
AGTCCCGAGTACGAGTACAGCGAGCCCAAGATCGCCGACCTGCTACACGATAAGACCAAGCTCGGTGAGTGGATGGAAACCGTGCCCGAGGCCCCCGAGCTCGAAGTCGGCGCCGACAAGAAGGGCAAGAAGTGATGCTCGTCGCGGCCGATCTCAACGTCGCCCAAAACATCGGCTTCGGAATCATCGCCGCGGTCATGATCGTCGCCGCCATCAACGTCGTGCGCAGCAGCAACGTCGTGCATGCCGCACTATCGCTGGTTGCAGTGATGGGCGGTGCGGCAGCCCAGTACCTGTTGTTGGCCGCCGAGTTCGTTGCGGTCACCCAAGTGCTTGTCTACATCGGCGCCGTGATGATTCTGTTCCTGTTCGGTGTCATGCTGACGCGTGCTCGCGTCGGTCGCGAGACCGACCTCAACAACAAGAGCTGGGCTCTCGGTATCCCGGTTGCGCTGCTGATGTTTGGTGTCATGGCCTACGTGCTGATCGATGGATTCGGCGATGATCATCTCGAGCCTGCCGGTCAGGTCTCGACCGCCGCGCTCAGCGACGAGATCTTCAAGCCATTTCTGCTGCCGTTCTGGGCCCTGTCGTTCGTGCTCCTCGCCGCCGTGATCGGCGCCATCGTCCTGGCAAGAAAGGATTAGTCGTGCTGATCAACGAGTTCCTGTTGCTCGGTGCCGTGCTGTTCTGCATCGGCGTGTACGGCGTGATCGCTCGCAAGAACGCGGTGATGGTGCTGATGTCGATCGAGCTCATCCTCAACTCGGTCAACATCAACCTGTTGGCCTTCAGTCAGTTGCACAACAATCTCGACGGCAACGTGTTCGCGCTCTACATCATCGCCGTCGCCGCAGCCGAGGTCGGCGTCGGCCTGGCGATGGTGCTGTTGATCTATCGCAACCGCAAGAGCATTTCGCTCGACGAACTCTCGGAAATGAAGGGCTGAGCGAATGCTCGCTGCAGAATCCGTCGGCTGGTTCCTGGAGAACGCATGGTTGATCCCGTTGATCCCGGGTGTCGCGTTCGCCGTCATCATCCTGTTCGGCAAGTTCGAGATCAACGGCAAGCGCGTGTTGCGGTGGGCGGGCGCAGAGGTCGGCATCGCCAGCATGGTGATCGCTCTCGCAATCGCGGTGGGCGCGGCCTATCAGTGGACCCAACACCTGCACGGTGAGGGCGAAGCGGAGCCGGTGATCAAGACCTGGACGTGGTGGCAATCGGGCGGGCTGCGCTTCGGCCTGGGCCAGCACATCGACGGCTTGGCGGTGATGTTGCTACTGCTTGTGACCTTCATCTCCACCCTGGTGCAGATCTACTCGCTGGAGTACGTGCGCGGTGATCGCCGCTACACCCACTTCTTCGCCTCGATCACATTGTTCAGTGCCGGCATGTTGACGATGGTGCTGGCCGAGAACATGGTGCAACTGATTCTCGGCTGGGAGATCATGGGCCTGTGCTCGTTCCTGTTGATCGGGCACTGGTGGGAAGAAGAGGCCAATGCCCGCGCAGCCGTGAAGGCGTTTCTCACCGTGCGCGTCGGCGACATTGGCATGCTCGTCGGCACGGCCATCATGTTCGGGGCCGCCGGAACATTCAGTATTCGCGAACTGCACGAGTGGGCAAACGACGCGGCGACGAGCCACACGGTGCTGTTGTGGGCCGCCGTTGCGTTGTTCATTGCGGCCATCGGCAAGAGCGGTCAGTTCCCGCTGCACACATGGTTACCCGACGCCATGGCCGGCCCGACGCCGGTCAGTTCGCTGCTGCACTCGTCGACCATGGTCGTCGCCGGCGTGTTCTTGGTGGCGCGTCTGTACCCCGTCTTCCACTCTGGTTTGATGATCAACGTCGCCGGTCAGCAGTTCAACTTGATCGCGGTCATCGGTGGCATCACCATCTTGATCGCCGCCGGGCTGGCGTTCGTACAGAACGACATCAAGAAGGTCCTGGCGTATTCAACGGTCAGCCAACTCGGCTACATGATGATGGGCCTCGGCGTCGGCGCCTGGGTGCCTGCCGTGTTCCACATCTTCACGCATGCCTTCTTCAAGTGCTGCCTGTTCCTGTGCGCCGGGTCGGTCGCACACACCGGCAGCCATCACAGCTTCGACATGAAGAAGGACATGGGTGGCCTCGCCAGGAAGATGCCCATCACCTTCGTCACGTGGCTACTGGCGGCAGCCGCATTGTCCGGCGTGCCGTTCTTCAGTGGGTTCTTCTCCAAGGACGAGATCATCGATTCTGCCGGTCACTTCGGCTACGGCGTGTTCATGATCGTCGGTCTCGTCGGTGCGTTCATGACCACCGCCTATATGACGCGCGCGACCTACCTCACCTTCTTCGGTGAGGCACGCGGTGCCGCCGCCCACTTCGTGCACGATGACCAGGCCGCCGTCGCTCACGACACGCACGTGGCGCATGACACCCACGACGCGCACGATGCACACGCCCCCGAGCCGGTGCACGGTAGACCGTTGCCGTTCGCACCGTCTGACTCGCCCGGACTCATTGTCGTTCCGCTGCTGATACTCGGTTTCCTCGCGGTTGTCGCCGGCTACCTCAACGCGGCACCGTTCAAGATCCACAAGATGGAGCACTGGCTCGAGTCGTCGATTGGCTTGCCGATCGGCGAGGGGGGTATCCCCGAACCCGCTGCATTCGAGTGGGTGAACGCGTTACCGTCGATCCTGCTGGTGGTGGCCGGGTTTGCAGTCAGTCTGGCGTTGTGCAAGCAGGTGTTCGGGAAGGCGGCGTCGCCGTTGAAGGGGCTCACCAAACGCAACCCGGTGCTGGGTGCCGGTCATCGCTTCCTGGTCAACAAGTACTACCTCGACGATCTCTATGAGAAAGTCATCGTCCGTGGCATCGCCCATCCGATTGCTGCGGCCGCGTACTGGACCAACCAGCGTGTGCTCGATGGCATCGTCAACGCCGTCGGAATCGGCGGTCGCAAGACCGGCGAATGGGTCTACAAGAACGTCGACCAACGATTGGTCGATGGTGCCGTCAACGGCAGCGGCGCGGTTGCTCGTGGCACCGGTGGTGTGCTGCAGCCCGTGCAGTCAGGCAAGGTCAGCCTGTATGGAGCGTTGCTCTTCGGTAGCGCAGCGGTCGGTGCACTCGTACTCGTACTCGTCAACAGCTAGAGGAACTCATGGATGTACTCGAAAACCAACAATGGCTGCTGAGCCTCGGCACGTTCTTGCCGCTGGTCGGCGTGCTGGTGATGCTGTTCATCCCGAAGCGCGACGAGGCGATGGTCAAGGGCACCGCCGTGGTCACCGCATTGGCGACGCTGCTCGTCGGCGTGTACACGCTGGTGCAGTTCGACTACGGACAGGCGGACAAGCAGCAGTACTTCACCACCAACGACTGGATCCGTCCGATCAAGGCCACGTATACGGTCGGCCTGGATGGCATCAGCTTGCCGCTGTACCTGCTGTCGATGGTCATCACGTTGCTGGTGATGGTCTACTCGTGGGACCACGTGCCATCCCC
>JANOJI010000578.1:0-6286 GCA_031408175.1 Ilumatobacteraceae bacterium | reverse complement strand
CGAGATGGCCGTCGAGAAGAATGTTGCGATCGGTGCGCACGTCAGCTACCTCGACATCGCCGGTTTCGGTCGCCGATTCATCGACGTGCAGCCAGACGAACTCGCCGATGCCGTGATCTATCAGATCGGCGCTCTCGCCGGGTGTGCACGCGCTGCCGGTGGGTCGGTCAGCTATGTCAAGCCACACGGTGCGCTGTACAACACCATCGTCCACCACGAGAAGCAGGCCAATGCCGTTGCCAGAGCGGTGCGCACATACGACGCCACGCTGCCACTGTTGGTCCTGCCCGGCAGCGTGATCGAGCGAGTCGCGATCGAGCATGGATTGTCGGCTCGCGGTGAGGGCTTCGCAGACCGCGGCTATGCAGCCGACGGCACTCTCATCCCACGAAGCCAACCCGGGGCCCTGCTGACCGACGAAGACGCGGCCACCAACCAGGCACTCGAACTCGCGGATCGCGGTATTGCATCGATCTGCCTCCACAGCGACACACCGGGCGCTGCAACGCTCGGTGCTGCCGTTGCGGTCGGCCTGTTGCAGGCAGGCTTCGAATTGCGGGCCTTCACGCGATGAGGTTGCTGCCCTGCGGGCCCGGCGCAGTTCTCGCCGAGTACGACTCGCTGGTCGAGGTGATGGCCGTCGACGATGCCTTGCGTGGCTCCGGCCTTGCGGGGATCGACGATGTCATACCGGCTGCACGGACCGTGCTCGTGACCTACGGTGACATCGATCGTGCAGCCCTCGAAAAGCTGTTGGTGCCGGGTGCGACGGCTTCCCGCGAGCGAGGGCCGCTCGTCGAGATTCCGGTCGTGTACGACGGCATCGATCTCGAAGAAGTGGCGGTAGCAACGGGGCTATCGACCGAGCAGGTCATCGAGAGACACTCCTCGACGGAGTACTCGGCGGCGTTCCTGGGCTTCACGCCAGGCTGGGCTTACCTGGTCGGACTGCCGCCCGAATTGCACCTGCCGCGCCGGTCGACACCGCGCACCGCGATAACTGCGGGCTCGGTGGCCATCGCCAACGAGTTCACCGGCGTGTATCCCACCGCCAGTCCGGGGGGCTGGCATCTGCTCGGGCACACCACGACGACAATGTTCGACGTCGAACGCGACAAGCCATCGCTGGTGATGGCGGGCGACCGTGTGCGTTTCGTACGAACATGATCGAGATCCTCAACCAGGGGATCGGTAGCTCGTTCCAAGACCTCGGCCGCGTCGGATGTTCCCACCTCGGCGTCGGTCGCAGCGGTGCAGCAGATCGCCCTTCACATTGCCTGTCCAATCGGCTTGTCGGCAACGACGAGTCCGTTGCCACCATCGAGTCGTGCGGTGGCCTGACTGTGCGCCTTCACCACGCGGCTGTCGTGGCGGTGACCGGCGCCCGAGGAGTGATCGACGTCCGCCACGGGTCACCGATGGCGGTGAATGGTGTCGAACACCAGCCGGCGGGGGCCGAGTTCACGTTGCGATCACCCGATGAAGGCATGCGCTACTACCTAGCGATACGCGGCGGCTTCGACATCGATCCGGTGCTGGGCTCGCGTAGCTTCGACACGTTGGCCGGTCTGGGGCCGCGGCTGTCGGCCGGAGCCCTCATCGGCATCGGTCCAGACCCACACACACCGATCACGACCGATCTCGGGATTCGGCTTCCACATACAACGTTGATCCACCTCTCCGAGGGACCACGCCGAGACTGGTTCACACCCGAAGCCTGGACCATCCTCACCACAGGTGCGTTTGTCGTGAGCGCTTCTGGCAATCGTGTCGGAGCCCGACTTGATGGCCCGGTTCTGGAACGGGTTGTGCCTCGTGAACTGCTCAGCGAGGGACTGGTCGAGGGCGCAGTTCAGGTGCCGCCCGACGGGCAGCCGATCGTGATGCTGGCCGATCACCCCGTGACCGGCGGCTATCCAGTGATTGCCGTGATAGCTCCATACCATCTGCCGTTGGTCGTCCAGGCTCGTCCAGGCACCGTCTTGCGATTTCGACACACGATCGGATAGACGAGCAATCCGCTGCGCAGCGCGCTACGTTGCGCACATGGAGCGCCGCATCTACGGGCTCGAGAACGAGTATGGCGTCACGTGTACATTGCGCGGGCAGCGCCGGCTCAGCCCCGACGAGGTCGCTCGCTACCTGTTTCGCCGTGTGGTGTCGTGGGGCCGCAGCAGCAACGTGTTCTTGCAGAACGGGGCGCGGCTGTATCTCGATGTCGGATCGCATCCGGAATATGCCACGCCCGAATGCGACTCGCTGTACGACCTCGTCGTGCACGACAAGGCGGGCGAGCGGATTCTCGAGAGCCTGCTGGTGTCGGCCGAGCAGCGCCTGCGCGAGGAAGGCATTCGCGGCACGATCTACCTGTTCAAGAACAACACCGACTCTGCCGGCAACAGTTACGGGTGCCACGAGAACTACCTCACACGACGCGCCGACGACCTCGGCCACTACGCCGAGGTGTTGATTCCATTTCTCGTCAGCCGGCAAATATTCACCGGCTCGGGCAAGGTCCTGCAGACGGCCCGCGGGCCGATGTACTCGATCGCCCAGCGCGCCGAACACATCTGGGAAGGTGTCAGTTCGGCCACGACCCGAAGCCGGCCGATCATCAACACCCGCGACGAGCCGCACGCTGACGCCGAGCGGTACCGGCGACTTCATGTGATCGTCGGCGATTCGAACATGAGTGAGTACACGACTTTTGTGAAGGTCGGTTCGGCTGCCTGCATGTTGCGCATGCTGGAGGATCCCTCCGTGGTGTTGCGCGACATGACCTTGGAGAACCCAATCCGGGCGATACGCGACATCAGCCACGACATGACCTGCAGGCGCAAGGTGCGATTGGCAAATGGACGCGAGGTCAGCGCCCTCGACATCCAACGCGAGTACCTCGATCGGGCACAGCGGTACGCCGATACCAAGGGCTTCCCGCCGCTCGAACAACGGGCGCTCGAGATGTGGGAGCACTGCATCAGCACCATCGAGAACGATCCGCTGAAGCTGGATCGCGAGGTCGACTGGGTCATCAAGTACCGGTTGCTCGATGCCTTCCGCACGCGACACGATCTGCCCCTCGGTCACGCCAGAGTGCAGCTGCTCGACCTGCAGTATCACGACATCTCGCGCGAGCGCAGCCCGTTCTACAAGTTGCAGGATCGCGGCATGATCGAGCGGATGTGTGTCGATGCCGACATCGACGCCGCCGTCGACATACCACCGCAGACCACTCGTGCACGGCTGCGTGGGGAGTTCATCAAGCGGGCTAAAGAACGCAAGCGCGACTACACCGTCGACTGGGTGCATCTGAAGCTCAATGACCAAGCGCAGCGAACGGTCTTGTGCAAGGACCCGTTCAAGAGTCGGGACGAACGGGTCGAGAAGCTGATCGCATCCTTGTGACCTGCCGCTCGAATTGCAGAACCGGCCGCTAGCGTGGAATCGATGGGCACTGAGGACACACGGGCGACGATCGTCGACCTGCATCCCGACCCGTCAGTCGAGGATGAATACGACGACGTCACCGACCCGGACTCGTCCTCCCACCTGGTCGAAGGCGGCCAGCGCAAGCGGTCCGGCCTCGCCGAGTGGATCATCGTCGTCGTTGTCGCCATCAGCTCAGCGCTGCTCGTACGCGCCTACGTGCTGCAACAGTTCGCTGTCGAAGGCACTTCGATGCTCAACACACTGCATCCCAGCGACCGTGTGTTGGTCAACAAGCTCAGCTACCGCCTGCACGATCCTCGTCGTGGCGATGTCGTGGTGCTCAAACGAATCGAAAGCAATTCGGAGGAGAGAGACCTGATCAAGCGAGTCGTCGCTTTGCCAGGCGAGACGGTCGAGTATCTCGATTGCCAGCTCTTCATCGATGGTGCGCTCGTCAACGAGCCGTATCTCGATCCGCAGATCGTTTCATCGAATCGTTGTGGAGCCGATCAACCAGCGGTGCAGGTCGAGACCGATCACGTCTTCGTCATGGGCGACAACCGCGGCGGATCGCTCGACAGTCGCGATTCCAGCGTTGGGCAGGTTGACTACGGCAACTTGATCGGTCGTGCGTTTGTCATCATGTGGCCCTTTGCCGACTGGCAGTGGCTGTAACGTAGCTCTTGGGCGTACATGGCCGAGGATGAGTGGTGGACGCAGGCAGTTGATCGGTTCGGGCTCGTCACATTCCTCGAGCCAACCCCGACCGTGAGACCCGCGTCGATGTCGGCATCGGCGTCGAGCACGGATACGAACGGGATGCCGCAACCGGCCCGGCGGCATTCCCACCGACGTCTCGGCGCCGAGTTTCTGATCATTGCCGTGTGTGCACTGGGAGGTGCGCTGCTGCTGCGCACGTTCGTGGTCCAACAGTTCGCGGTCAGCGGGGCGTCGATGCTCGGCACATTGCATTCCGGCGATCGGGTCCTTGTCAACAAACTGAGCTACGACGTACACGACCCGCGCCATGGCGACATCGTGGTGCTGGAAGACATCAACGAGAGCCTGGAGGTTCGCGACCTGATCAAGCGGGTGATCGCTCTACCCGGAGAAACCATCGAGTATCGCGACTGTCAGCTGTTCATCGATGGCGATCGGATCACCGAGCCCTATCTCGATCGGGTTCTCGTCGCACGCGACCACTGTGGCGAAGGCCAGACACTTGTCACGGTCCGGCGGGGTCACGTGTTCGTGATGGGCGACAATCGCGCCGCCTCGCTCGACAGCCGAACCCGCGCGATCGGCCAGATCCCGTATGACCATCTGATCGGGCGGGCGTTCGTGGTTGTCTGGCCGACATCGGATTGGCGTTGGTTGTAGGCCGGGCTAGCGCTGGATCGGTGGTTGGCCAATCTCGGTTTGGTAGATCTCGATCATGCGGTCCACCCAGTCGCTGTAGACCCCGTCAAGGCCCATGCGTAGCGCCGCTTGGAGGATGTGTGGCTCTTGCATGTCCCAGCCGAAGGCAACACGATCGAACCTGTGGAACAACGCCACCATGCCGCCGTTCCAGTCGGAGTGGTGCAGATTCACCGCATCGATTCCGTTCTCACGAAGGGTCGCTGCTCGGCGCTCTGGTCCCTCCCTGATGCGCGACAGCCGTGTCGAATCGACCAACTTCACGCCCTGACCGCGCAGTGGTAGCAACGATTGCCATTGGGGAGCGCACAGCCAGACCCGCTCGAGCATCGAGGGGGCCGCTTCGGCGACTACGTCGATGACAACCTGGCCACTGAGGGCGTCCTTGAGGTCGAGCGATAGGTGGTAGTCGCCGCCGCAACGCTCGATCAGTTCGGCTAGTGACGGGATGTGGCCGGGGAGCGCTGATCTGAGCATCTCGCCGATCGGGCGAGTTCGCCCTAGCGAACGTTTGACCAGGCCGTCGTGATCGAGTATGGGTATGCCGTCGGACGTGATCCAGACGTCGCTCTCGAGCCCGGTAGCACCCAACCTGAGCGCCAATTCGAACCCTGCCAAGGTGTTCTCGGGTGCGTGTGCACGCGCTCCGCGATGTCCGAAGGCGATGGGATCGTCAAGGATCGATGGCAGGCGCTGTTGCACGTTTGAATGATGGCACGGTGCAGTTCCGATCGCAGGTCCAGCTCGTAGACTCCCCGGCGATGTTCAATCTCAGCGGCAGCGAAATTGTCTTTCTGTTGCTGCTCGCCCTGATCGTGCTCGGGCCCGAGAAACTGCCGGAGGCAGTCCGCAGATTCGGCAAGGCCTATGGCGAGTTCAAGAAGATGACCACCGGTTTTCAGAGTGAATTGAAGTCGGCGCTCGACGAGCCGATGCGCGAGATGCGCGAGACCGCAGACGCGTTCAAGAAGGCCGTCAACTTCGACTTTGATGCCGAGGCCGATGCAAGCGCCGACAGCGATGGCGACAGTGTCGTCGAGTCGGTTCCGGTCGAAAGCGAGGTCAGCGAGCTCATCGAATCGCCGGCCATCGTGGCCGCGGATTCCGACGTTCCGGCAAACGTCGACGAGCCGCCTGTCGTCCGCCCAGCCGGCCCCACCTTCCACTCCGCAGCCCCGCAACAGCCGAAGGTCGTCGAAGCCGTCGAGGAGCCCGCTTCCGAATGAAGCTGACCCGGAAGCGAAATCAGCGCACGAAGATCGCGTCGCCTGAAGACCGCATGACCCTGACCGAGCACCTGGCGGAATTGCGGTCGCGCATCATCCGCATCCTGCTGGCAATCGTCATCGGCATCGTCGTCGTGCTGGCGGCCTACGGGCCGGTATTGCGGTTCCTCACCAAGCCGTACGTCAAGCTGTGCGCTCGCAAAGGCCCCGAG
>JANOJI010000298.1:0-1621 GCA_031408175.1 Ilumatobacteraceae bacterium | reverse complement strand
AACGGCACGAAGCAGCGCACCACGGGCTCGCGCCGTCGACGCCGTCAGGCAGCCGCGGTCGTCGGGCTCGCGTTGGTCTCGGCCGGCGCGGGTGTCCTCGTCGGCTCGCGGCTGAAGTCGCCGAGCGACGCGGCCAGTCAGCGCGCCGCGCCTACTGCTTCGCGCATCACCGTGCCCGTGGAGAAGCGAAAGCTGGAGTCGACGTTGACGGTCGCAGGCGAGATCCGATACGTCGAGCCAACTCCGGTGCGCCTGGCCGGCGCCGTCGGAGGAAGTGGTGATCGGCAGGTGGTGACCCGCCTTCCGACCGTCGATGCCGAGGTCGCCGAGGGTGCTGTCTTGCTGGAGGTGTCGGGCCGGCCGGTGTTCGCGTTGCATGGTGAGTTGCCGATGTATCGCCAGCTGGTGCCCGGCTCGACGGGGCCCGATGTCACCCAGTTGGAAACGGCGCTCGACACGTTGGGGTTCTCGCCTGGAACCGTCGACAACATCTACGACTCCGGCACCGAGGCGGCACTCGATGCCTTCTACGAATCGCACGGCTATGTCAGCGAGGGCGCCAGCGAAACGCAACGCAAGGATCTCGTCGCCGCCCGCAAGGCGGTCGGCGATGCCGACGAGGCCGTGCGACGGGCCAAGAACGACCTGGCCACGGGTAGCTCCACCGTTTCTGCGTCGGAACGGTTGGCCAAGCAGCAATCGGTCGAGCGGGCGATTGCAGCGGTGCCGGCAGCAGAGACCCAAGCGACTCGCGACGACCAGTCGGCGGCGCAGGAAACGGCTACTGCTACGGCATCGCGCAACAACATCAAAGCCTCGCGCGACGCCGAGAAGGTGATCTACGACGCTGTGGTCGCAGCGGCCGCAGCGGGGGAGACCAATCCCCTCACCGGCATGCCCTACACGCCCGCAGATGTCGCCACTGCGCAATCGGAGCTGCTGGCCAAGGAGCAGGAGTTGATCCAGGCCGAGCAAACGCTGACCACGGCAACCGCAAACCAGACCGGTGTCGCCCAGCGTGGGCAATCGGCAGCGAAGGACGCCCAGGACGCGTTGGCTTTGGCGCTTGTCGAACTCAAGGACCTCGACAAGCCCCGGGATACAACGACGCTGAAGGATGCGGTGAACGCTGCAACTGAGCAGGCAGACGCCAGCCGTGCCGCGCTCGCCGAGCTCGAAGCAACGGTCGGCACCATCGTTCCAGCCGGAGAAGTCGTGTTCTTGCCGGTGCTTCCTACCACCGTCACCGAGATCAATGCCACGCTCGGGGCGGTCCCACCAACCGACCAATTGGCTCTCGTTTCGAGCACCAATACCCAGATCGCCGGACGCATCGCCAAGGTTGACGGTGACCTCGTCACCGTGGGCGCCGTCGTCGACATCTCAGTTCCTGACGCTGGAATCAACACGACCGGCACGGTGACCGACGTTCGCAAACCGGTGGCCTCCACCTCGCCGGACGACAACCCATTCGGCGGTGGCAGCAGTGATACATCCGATCGGTTGGAAGTGGTGGTCGTTGCCGACGAGTCGACGCAGATCAACCAGTTCATCGGCTTTTCGGTGCGCATCAAGGTGACGGTTTCGGCGACGGCCAGCGAGGTACTGGCCGTCCCGGTCG
>JANOJI010000215.1:0-2975 GCA_031408175.1 Ilumatobacteraceae bacterium | reverse complement strand
AGCGATGCTCGGGCGAAGCTGGGGTCAGAACCCGGTGCGGTGGTGCTGGTGCACGACGACGATCTCGACGACTACCACCGCAGCCTCTGGGCCGAATCCGGCCGGCTCGCCGGAATCCCTCTCACCCAACTCACGCTGCTGTCTCGAACAGACGCGCTGGGTCAGTCGGTCTCGGCTGAGGGCGGGGGTGCGTCCGCCGCCGCCGGCGCTGCCAAGGTCGGATGGGAACGTCACCCGGATCTGCCCGGGCCCGGGTCAGCCGGCCTCGCCGGTGGCACGCTCGGTGCCGCTGCGGGGGCCGGGGCTGCCGCGGTGGGCGGCGGGATTCTTGCTGCGACGGTGCTCGGTGGAGGCGAGGCGATCGCCGCCGGTCCGGCGGCCGGTGCAGAGCTGGGCTCGGTCGGATCACCCTTGTCGGGACCGGCTGGTTCGCCGTTGTCGGCGCCTGTGGGTCCGACGGGTTCGCCGTTGTCGGCGCCTGTGGGTCCGACGGGTTCGCCGTTGTCGGCGCCTGCGGGTCCGACGGGTTCGCCGTTGTCGGCTCCTGCGGGACCGGCTGGTTCGCCGTTGTCGGCTCCTGCGGGACCGGCTGGTTCGCCGTTGTCGGCGCCTGCGGGTCCAACGGGTACGCCACTCGGGACGGCGGCGAAGAAGACGGCGGTCGAAGCGACCAAGCGCTCGTACCGAGTACCGATCATCGCCGGGTCGATCGTGGCCGTTGGGCTCGTCGCCAGCGTCGGCGTCCTTGCGGCCAGGGACGACACCCCCGAGGCCGCATCGCCAACAACGGTGGTTGTCGAGACCACTGGTGCCATCACCGACTCAACCGAGACGCCTACAGCGACTGAGCCCGCAGATGTCGTCACCACGTCGTCTGCCTCGACGGCGCCAGCGCTCTCTGCAGCGGTTGCGTGCACGCTGGGCAGTTGGACGATGGACAACGACTCGTTCGCAGCGATGTGGCTCGCCGTCGCCGGCGGCGATGGTGTTGCCCTCACTTCGGTCGACGGAGTTGTCGCGGTCGATGTCAACGCGGACGGTGAATGGTCGAGCACCTACATTGACTGGGGTTTCACCGCCAGCGCCGAGGATTTCACGATGACGATGACGATCACCGGTAGCGACACTTCATCAGGGACATTCGGGGACGATGGGTCGTTCACGTTCGTCGACACTGACGTCAGCACGGTCGTGACGATGACAGCCAGCGCAGGTGGTGTGGACGTGCCGATTCCCCCGCAGTCCGACACCAGATCGGCGTTCAGCGGCACGGGATCCTACGTGTGCGAGGGCGACACGATGAGCGTCACCGTCGATGGTAACCCAGGGCCGATCGTGATGATCCGAGCGGCATGAGCGCCTACTCACTGGGCGTCGACCTCGGTACCACGTACACCGCCGCCGCTGTCGCCCGGGGCACGACCGCGGAACCACTTCCGCTCGGGACCGACGCGGCGCAGGCCCCGTCGGTCGTGTTGATTCGCGACGACGGTGAAGTGCTCGTCGGCGACGCAGCCGAACGGCGCGCGGTGACCGAACCGACCCGCGCCGCGCGCGAGTTCAAACGCCGACTCGGCGACCCGGTGCCGATCGTGATCGGCGATGCCGCGCACCCGGTCGAATCGTTGATGGCGCACCAACTCCGTGACGTCATTCGACGCGCAACCGAGCAGGAGGGTGAGGCGCCGAGCATCGTGGTGCTCACGCACCCAGCGAACTACTCGGACTACAAGACCGGTCTCCTCCGCCAAGCTGCGGCGGAGGCTGGGCTGCCCGCCGAGCAACTGATGATCGTCACCGAACCAGAGGCGGCCGCGATCGCTTACTCACGGCAGGCCCGCATCGACACCGGCGAGATCGTTGCCGTGTACGACTTCGGCGGCGGAACGTTCGACGCCGCGCTCGTGCGCCGCAACGTCGACGGGTTCGAGCTGATCGGTGTGCCCGAGGGAATGGAACGGCTCGGCGGAATCGACTTCGACCAAGCAGTGATGGCACACGTCGATTCGACGTTGGCCGGACTCGTGTCCGGTGCCGATCGCAACGATCCGTTGACCCGTCCCGCTCAGGCTCGCCTGCGGTCTGATTGTCGACGCGCAAAGGAAGCCTTGTCGACCGACAGCGACACGACGATTCCGGTCTCGTTGCCGGGTGTGCAAACCGAAGTGCGGCTGACTCGCGACGAGTTCGAGTCGATGGTTCGTCCACGTGTCGGTGAGACGGTCAAGGCGCTCGAACGTGCCGTGGCTTCGGCTCACATCGAGATGGAGCAGGTCGCCCGCATCTTGCTTGTGGGCGGAACCTCACGGATGCCGATCGTGGCCGAGATGCTGCGTAGCGCGACTGGCCGACCGGTCGCCCTCGACGCCCATCCCAAATTGGCGATCGCCGTCGGCGCAGCCCTGGCCGGAACGAGCTCGATTCAGCAACCTGCGGCGGCAACTGTTGTCGAGACCGCCGCCCCGACCTGGCAGGCGCCCGTCCGGGCGCCCGTGCCGCCACCGGAGGCAGCTCGCCCGCCGGGCGGCGGCCGTCGCAAAGGACTGCTGATCGGTGCGGTCGGTGGAGGGATCGGGATCGCTGCAGTCGTCGCTGTGCTCACGCTCGGCGGCGGCGGTGGATCGCCGGCCAGCGATGATTCTGTGGTCTCGTTGACGACCTCGATTTCCGCCGCGACGACACTGCCAACGGCACCGGTTTCGGAGACAACGGCACAGGTGGTCGACACATCGAGCATTGAACCGACGGGTCGCGGTGTCACAGCGATCGTTTCGGCGGTGCCGATGGGGCAGGCGCCGATCAACGACATTCGGGCGATCACGGTCGACCCGCAAGGTGCTGTGTACATCGTTGGGGCAGATGCGGCGGTGTTGCGGGTCACCAACAGCGAATCAACGGTGATCGCAAACGCAGATCCGGCACTCGGCGTTCCCGGCGGCATCGCCGTAGCGTCGGACGGTGCCGTGCTGCTGTCG
>JANOJI010000171.1:0-2673 GCA_031408175.1 Ilumatobacteraceae bacterium | reverse complement strand
GTTCTCGCCGCCGCGAAGGACCATGTCCTTGGCGCGGTCGACGATGAACACGAAGCCGTCGTCGTCGATGCGGGCGATGTCGCCG
Source organism: Ilumatobacteraceae bacterium (assembly GCA_031408175.1). Classification (GTDB taxonomy): domain Bacteria; phylum Actinomycetota; class Acidimicrobiia; order Acidimicrobiales; family Ilumatobacteraceae; genus JAENVT01. Next base: position 2,588 of record JANOJI010000171.1, on the reverse strand, counting down.
GTGTTGAACCAGCCATCGCGAATGGCCTCGGCCGTCGCCTCTGGCTGATTGAGGTATCCCTTGATCACGACGGCCCCGCGCACACAGAGCTGTCCAACGACATCGGGACCGGGGGCCAGATCGTTGCCCGCCGCATCGACCAGCTTGGCGTCCAGCGTCGGGACGATCGGGCCCGCCGAGTCGGGCTTGGCGAGATACAGACGCGCCCCGTTGGCCGTGACGATGCCGTGGGTCTCGGTCAGGCCGTAGCCCGTGCCTGGCGTTCCTTCCTTCAGGGCGTGGTCGATCTTGTCGACCAGATCTGGCTGCACGGCTGCGCCGCCCCCCGTCATCCCGGCCAGCGAGCTGGTGTCGCGCGTCGCCCAATCGGGATGGGCGAGCAGTTCGCGGCTCATGGTCGGCACGCCCGAGAAGTTGGTGACCCGTTCGCGCTCGATCAGTTCCAGCGCTCGGCCCGCGTCCCACTTTCGCATGAACACCACCGTGCCGCCGGTGAGCGTCGCTGGATGCATGATGCAGTTGCAGGCCGTCACGTGGAACAGCGGAGTCGGAGCCATCAGCACCAGCTGACTTGGCGGGGTGGCCGGCGCCGATGCTCCAGCGTCGCCAGCGGCAGTCGCCTTGGCCTCGGCCATCGAGATGGCCGTGGTCATGTAGGCGATGTTGAGAATGTTGTGGATCGACCCACGGTGCGTCAGCTGCGCGCCCTTCGGAAAGCCCGTCGTTCCCGATGTGTAGAAGATGCATGCGTCGTCGTCTGGATCGATGTCGGCCTCGGGCAGCGCGTCTGAAGCGCTGCCAGGCTGCACGACGTCGTTCCACAGTGCCGAGTCGACCGGCAACGGGCGATCCGACCGCACCGCGATGACGTGCAATGGCGCCACAGCGCGAAGGCCATCGAGGACCGGAAGCGCGCGCTCGAGTCGCTCGTCGTCGGCGATCAAGACCTTCGGCCGCGAATCAGCGAGGCCGAACTCCATCTCTGCACTCGTCCACCACGCGTTCATGCCGACGACCGCAGCGCCGATCGACACGGTCGCCCAGTAGGCGACGACCCATTCCGGGTAGTTGCGCATGGCGATGGCCACCCGGTCTCCGTGGCCGACCCCGCTGGCCTGCAGGTAATGGGCCAGCGAGCGCACCTGCGCATGTACCTCGCCGTAGGTCAATCGTTCGTCCTCGTAGACGATGTACGTCTTGTCGCCGTGCCCGGCTGCGAGCTGCCAGAGCATCCGCAGCGTCGGCGGTGCGGCGACGAAGATGCGCATCGGCACGCCGCGCACGACGATCTCGGTGGTCGCGAATGGACCACTGTCGAGTTCGTGGCGGGCCTGGCGGTAGTGGTCGATCACGGAGACATCATGGCGCGAACGGGCCGGGTCCGCTGGTGCAGACCCGGCCCGGTACCAACTGAGTGTCGTGTACCGATTAGTTGGCCTTCTTCGGGTCATAGAGCATCCCGAGGATTCCGCCATAGACGAGGTGCCAGATCAAGATCGCCAGCGGCAACTTGGCACCGTCGTCGGTCTCGAAGCTGAAGAACCCGTAGCCCGACTTCGGGACGTACACGTACGGGACCAGGAAGCCCATGCTGATGATTGCCAGAACGACGCCGAACACCAAGCCCTTTTGGATGCTCGGCATCCACGACCCGAAGGTCGGGATCTTGGCGCGTATCGTCAGCACGAACAGAATTGCGAATACAACTCCGTTGACCATGTGTATCGATTGTCCGACGAAGAACTGTCCGGCGTTGCCGTAGTTGCTGAAGTCAGCGGCGAAGGAACTTGGGGCGAACAGGCCGCCGTTGAAGTTTGGCCAGGGGAGGGCCGGCAGGCCGATTCCCTTGGCGTAGTAGCCCCAGAGTGTGGTGATCTGAACGGCGATGAAGCCGGCGAGAGCGGCACCTTGAAGAGGGTGCTGGTACACCCAGTTCTGGTACCGGTCGTCGACGTCAAGTGCCCTGTCGATGTCATCTGCATCCATGTGAAACCCCCGACGTTTCATGCGTGACGTTTGTCACGACAACGTAACGGTAGTCACAAGTGCGCTTGTGAATGCGGATTGTGCTTGCGCGCTCAATCAATTGTGATGGAGGGCGGCGTTGAGGCCTTCCCAGGCAACAGACCTGGGTATCGCCTCGACGGCTCCGGTCTGGCTGTTACGCCGGTACAGCAGGCCGCTGGCGCCGCTGAGCAGGCGTGCTTTCACGACCTCGCCGTCGGGCATCTTCACCAAGGTGCCGGCGGTGACGTACAGGCCGGCCTCGACCACACACTCGTCGCCGAGGCTGATCCCGATTCCGGATTCGGCACCGAGCAGGCAGCGCTCGCCGATCGTGATCTGGTCCTTGCCGCCACCGGACAGCGTGCCCATGATCGACGCTCCACCACCGATGTCGCTGCCGTCGCCGACGATCACGCCAGCCGAGATGCGGCCCTCGACCATCGATCGGCCCAGCGTGCCCGCATTGAAGTTGACGAATCCTTCGTGCATGACGGTCGTGCCTTCTGCCAGGTGAGCGCCAAGGCGCACTCGGTCGGTATCGGCGATACGCACACCGCTCGGCACGACGTAGTCGGTCATCC
>JANOJI010000149.1:0-7273 GCA_031408175.1 Ilumatobacteraceae bacterium | reverse complement strand
TCTTCATTACAAGTGAAGTGCTCTGCCGACTGAGCTAACCCGGCGGGGGATCGATAAATAGTAGAGGACTGCCCTCGATACAACGTACGGGAAATCTTGCAGACCGTGCTGATCAGGAGGATCTGACCCGTCAGGGCGCGGATGAGATCGCGACCTCGAACGACCACAGCTCGGCCTGGATCGGCATTGGTGGCTGCGCTGCCGGGGTTTCGCCAACGCCATCGTTGCCGGCGCATCCTGACATCACCGACTCGCGGCCACGGCGTCATCGGGTGCGATGTGGGTACTGCTAGTGCCCAAATCGAACCCGTTGAGCCTGGTCGGCGCGAAGTGAGTGGCCTACCGAAATCGCGCCCGACAGAGTTCGGCCGGATACCGTCGGAGCCGCGAGCGTCGAGAAGGCGCACGCGAAATCTCCCGGCTATCGCGGCCAACCGGCTAGCGCATGACGAACGGGTCGGGGATCGGGTCGTCGGAAGTTCGCAGCCAGACCGTCTTGGTGCGGGTGTAGTCGAGTGCTGCGTCCAGACCGCCTTCTCGACCATGGCCGGACAGGCCGTATCCGCCGAAGGGGGCAATCGGCGAGACTGCGCGATAGGTGTTGACCCACACGATGCCGGCTGTGATGCGTTTGATCATGCGGTGGGCACGGGTGAGGTTCTGGGTGAAGACGCCGGCGGCGAGTCCGAACGGTGTGCAGTTGGCGAGCTCGACGGCCTGCTCCTCGGTGTCGAAGGACTCCACGGTCAGGACGGGTCCGAACAGTTCGGTCGTCGTGGCCGATGCGGCGACGTCGTCGCAATCGAGGATCGTCGGTGGGAAGTAGAAGCCCGGGCGATCGTCTGCTCGACCACCGGTGACGAGTCCGGCGCCGGCGGCAATCGACGCGTCGACGACGGATTCGATCAGCCGTCGCTGTCGATCCGTGCACAGCGGGCCAACCTCGGTTTCGGGGTCGTCCGGCGGTCCCATCCGCACCGCTTCGGCCTTTGCTTTCAAGATCGTCAGAAACTGCTGCTTGACGGATGCCTCGACGATGAGCCTCGAACCGGCGACGCAGCTCTGACCCGCTGCGGCGAAGATGCCGGCCACCTGGGCGTTGGCGGCGCTCTCGAGGTCGGCATCGGCGAAGACGACGAACGGCGACTTGCCACCGAGCTCCAAGGACGTGCTGGCGAGGTTCTCGGCCGAGTTCCGCACGATGTGCCGGGCGGTGGCCGGGCCGCCCGTGAACGCCACGTGGGCGACCCTCGGGTGGCGGGTAAGGGCCGCGCCGCAGTCGTCACCGAATCCGGTGATGACGTTGACAACGCCCGGAGGAAACCCGGCCTCGTGCACCAGTCGGGCGAACTCGAGCAACGGCGCCGGTCCGTCCTCGGACGCCTTGACCACCACGGTGCACCCGGCAGCCAGTGCCGGGCCGAGCTTCACCGCAGCAAGGAACAGCTGGCTGTTCCACGGCACGATCGCGGCGATGACGCCGACCGGTTCTCGGCGGATCCACACCTCCATGTCGGGCTTGTCGATCGGCAGGTGGGCACCTTCTATCTTGTCGGCGAGACCGGCGTAGTAGGCGTAGTAGTCGGCGACATATGCGATCTGGGCGGACGTCTCGCGAATGATCTTGCCGGTGTCACGCGTCTCGACCTCGGCGAGGGCCTGGGCGTTGGCCGCAGTCAGGTCGGCGAGGCTCATCAGCAACTTGCCGCGCGCCGTCGGGGTCATCGTCGGCCACGCTCCGCTGTGAAGGGCGCGGTGGGCGGCGTCGACCGCCCGGTCGACATCATCTGATCGCGCTTCGGGCATCGTCGCCCACTGCTCGCCCGTGGCGGGATCGATGCTGGGGAACGTGTTGCCGCCGTCCTCGAACTGCCCGTCGATGTACTGCTGGAAGTGGCGCATCAGGCGAACGCCGGCATGACGTCGTCGATGAGCCGTCGCAGCGACTCGCGCTTGCGTTCGAAGCTCATTCCCGTGTCGATCCACATCGAGTACTCGTCATATCCCAGTTCCTCGCAGTGCTTCAGTCGGGCGATCACCTCGTCTGCGGTTCCAACGACGGCGTTCTTGCGGATCGCCTCGGGCGAGTACGCGGGATTCGCGGCAAGCTCGTCTTCGGTGAGTCGCTCGATCAAGCCCTGCGTGATGGGTTTCTCGTTCTTGAACCAGGCGCCGAAGTAGTTGTAGTAGACGCTGATCTCACGCGCCGCCTGGGCGACGTCGGATTCGTCGCTGCCCACGTAGGTGTGGCGCAGGACCATGATCTTGGGGCGCGGGGTCTCCGGGTGGTTCGCACACGCATCGTTGAAGCGTTGCATCAAGGTGTCGACCTCCTCGTCGCCGAGCGCCAGTGGAGTGACTTGCACGTTGCAGCCGTTGGCGACGGCGAAGTCATGGCTGTTGGGGTCGCGGGCTGCAATCCAGATAGGCGGGTGCGGCTGTTGCAGCGGCTTGGGTGCCGACGTCGTCGTTGGAAAGGACCAGGTCTCACCCTCGTGGGCGTAGTCGCCGGCCCACAGACCTTTCACGGCCGGGACGAGTTCGCGCATGCGCTGGCCTGCCGTTGCGGCGTCGAGACCCGGCGACAGGCGTTGGTACTCGAAATTGTACGCGCCGCGAGCGATGCCGATGTCGAGACGCCCACCAGTGATGATGTCCGTCATCGCCGCTTCACCGGCGAGTTTGATGGGGTGCCAGAACGGGGCGATGACCGTGCTCGTCCCGAGCCGGACGTGTGTCGTGCGCCGGGCGAGATCAGCCAGGTTGATGAACGGATTGGGAGCGATGGTGAAGTCCATGCCGTGGTGCTCACCGGTCCAGATTGCGCTCATGCCACCGCGGTCGGCCATCTCGCACAGTTCGATGTACTCGTCGTACAGACTCTCGTGACTCTGACCGGCGTCCAGCCGCTCCATGTGAACGAATAGGGAAAATTTCATATCGTCAAACCTTTCTCGTAAGCCAGTGTCGAAGTGCTGCCGTGACCTCGTCAGGTGCCGTCATGTTCACCATGTGCCGATGATCGGCGATGATGCAGGCCTCGCCGCGCGGTGAGGCGGCCGCGAGGTCGAGCGTCATCTGCGGAGTGGAGTTCGGGTCGTGCTCGCCAGTGAGGAACAACGCCGGACAGGTGACGGCTGGCCATCGGTCGGCGTAGACGACGTCGCCCTCGGCGAAGGCTCCGTACGCAGTTGCGTAGGCCTCGATGTCGACGGCGGCGAGCCATGCCTTCACCAATCGGTATGGCACCAGTGAGTAGGGCTCCGATGCCTCGCACTCGTTGCCGAACCAGCGCGACAGCGGCGCGATCGGGTCGACGTTGCCGGCCGCGATCTCCGCAGCGCGCGCCCTCACCGCGGACGATGCCTCGCGATCCCGGCGATGGACCGCACTGAGTAGTGCGACGCGTCGCACACGCGCTGGCACCGTGACGGCGCAGCCTCCCGCGATCAGCGCGCCCATCGAATGCCCGGCCACGTTCACGGAGTCGAGACCCAGATCGTCGAGCACGGCCACGAACCAGTCGACGAAGGCGGTTAGCCCGGACCCCCGGTCGATGGGCGCACTGGCGCCGTGCCCCGGCAGGTCGACTGCGATCGCTCGGTGGGTCGCGGCGAGGGACGCGATCTGTGGCGCCCACGCTTCGAGCCGAAGCCCGACGCCGTGGAGGAGCATCACCGGTTCGCCCTCGCCGGCAGCGACGTAGGCGGCGCCGCGCCGTGTCTCAGACCGCCGCGGGGTTGTCGACGTCATGTCCGAGATCCTTCAGGTCTTGGTTGCGGTCGCCGATGCGATGATGCGGCCGGCCGCCGACGGATGCACCGAGGGCGACCACGATCTCCTCCGACGCAGGCGCGTCGGGGATGGCGCACTGGATCGTGAGGTAATGCGATCGGCGTCCTTCGTCGTTCTTGTCCATCAGCGGGATCATCACGGGCGCGTTCGCTGGACCACGTGTGTTGGAGAACGCGAGGTACGACTTCGCGCCGACCGCCTCGCGGTAGTGGTTGCCGAAGCGAAGCGTGTGGATCAGCGCGGATGCGTGTTCGATCTCGCCGTCGAGGCCGACGACGGCTGCCTTCCCGTACGCCTCCACGGCGTCACCGGAGCCGACGGTTTCGATGATCATCCGCGTCAGCAGTTCACCCAGCACCGGCGCGACCTCGTGGATCTCTGGCTGCAGATCCTCCACGAACCCGCGCCCGGCCCATGGATTGCGCACGACTGCCAGCGCGGCGATCAGCCGCAAGGGAACTGCAGCACGTCGACAGCCCTCGATGAACGTCGTCTCGACGTGCAGCATGGTCTTGCGCAATTCGATCGGCATGCAATGGCTCCTCTGTGGAATACTGTAGGATGGTATACCAATCGTCGAAACGGCGCAACCCAGGGATGCGAACCCAGAGACGAAGTCATGAGATTGGACAAGGATGAGCCGATGACAAGTCGCCAAGCCGCGATCGAGTCGCTGAGGATCGACAACCCACCCGTCACCCTTCGCGAGCTGGCCCTCAACCGGATCCGCGAGGCGATCGTTGCCGGCACCTTCGAGCCGGGTACCAGGTTGGTCGAGCGGACCCTCTGCGATCTACTGGGTGTTTCTCGGTCGGTCATCCGCGAGGTGATCCGACACCTCGAGACCGAGGGTCTCATCGAGATGGCCAAGCAAGGGCCGATCGTGGCCCGGCTCGACTGGAACGATGCCCGCCAGATCTACGACATCCGTGCACTGCTCGAGTCGGCGGCGGTCGCGGACTGCGCATCGGGGGCCGACTCGGTGACCAAGTCGCGGCTCGCCGCGATTCTCGACGATCTCGACCGCAACGCCGCCCACCACGACCCACCGACAATGCTCGACGCGACCATCCAGTTCTATGAAGTGATCTTCACCAGCAGCGGTCACGACATCGCGTGGGAGATCGTCGCCCGGCTCAACAGTCGCATCTCACGGTTACGGGTGATGACGCTCGGCACTGCGAATCGAACGGTGTCCGGTCCCGCCCGACTGCGCGAGATCTTCAACGCGATCGAGAGCAACGATCCCGAGGCCGCCGCCGCCTCCTGCCGTCAGCACATCGCCGAGGCGGCGAGGATCGCCGAAACCATCCTGACGAGCACAACGACGACGGCCGAGGGATGACCCGGGCTGAGCGCTACGACCGCTAGCGTCAAGGCGCGAGCAATGGTTGAAGCGCCGCCTCCATGGCGAACCACGGGTGACCGCGGTGGGCATCGAGCTCTGCTCCGGCCCGCCATGAAGCGACGTCGGTCAGGATCCTGCAACCCTGAAGCGTGCGGTACCAGTCGAGTGTGTCGCTTTCGATCGGGTGTGGGCTGATCCTGCGGTAGGTGGTGATGAGCCGGTCGGCCATGCGGCGCGCGGCGGCGTTGATGACCGGACGCAACGGCTTGGGGGCATTCAGTGGAGGATTGGCGACGAGCAGGTGCGTGAAGGCGAGGTCGTATGCGGGGTGGGCGATCTGGCCGGCGGTCCAGTCGAGCACCACGCTCTGGTCGCCGTTGGCGAGGATGTTGAACGGGTGGAGGTCGCCATGGCAGACCACGCGGACTCGCGGATCGGGGCGAGTGGTGGCGAGTCGTTCGAGTGTGCGCTGCAGTGGTGATTCGGCGAGATCGCGGGCGCGGTTGCGGTAGTGCTCGAGGACGCCGTCGACGCCGACGCCCCGGCCCGTGACGCGAATGAGCGCTCTCTCGATGGGATCGGGGTCGAGTCGGTGGAGGTCGGCCGCGGCGCGAGCGAGTCGGTCGGGCAGGCCGGTGGCGAGCCGGGGAAGTGAGCGGAGCGCGCGAAAACCGCTGAGCCCGCCGAGGAGCGGCGTGCCGTGTGCGTGATCCATAACGCACCACGCGCGCCCGCTGCCGTGAGGACTGAAGTCGGAGGCGTGGATCGCCGGTGTTGGATAGCCCTGCTCGGCGACGCCGGCCTGGAAGGTGGTCTCCCACGCGGCGTGTTGGGCGTCGGGGGCGAGGCGCAACACAACCCGACTCGGCAGCACGTTGTTCTGCTTGGTCAGGGTGAGGATCCACATCTCAGCCCAGAACCCGCCGCCGAGCCGGACAGGCGGGCCGTCGAGGGCGAGCTCGGGGGCGCCGAATTGCCGACCAAGGTCGACAAGGACCGTGTCGAGTTCGGCGGGATGATTGACTGCGGCGGTGTCATCGGCAATACTCACGTTGATGACCGTAACGGTAAATACCGGCAATGCCTAGCGATCTGTTCAACTCGTGGTCGATCGACGAGCTGGCCGCACTGGTTCGTGTGCCGACGCGCACGGTCCGCGAGTACCGCACGCTGGGCTTGATCGATCCCCCACGTAAGCAAGGTCGTGTCGGCCGCTACGACGATTCCCATCGGCGCAGGCTCGAGCTGATCGCCCGGCTACAGGAGCGTGGCTACTCGCTGGCGGCGATTCGCGACCTATGTGCCGCATCGGCGTCAGGTCGTTCCCTCGATGATGTGCTCGGTGGGCAGGCTTCAGGGGCGATCGATCAGGGCGCCGTGGCCTACTCGACTGCTGAACTCATCAATGCTGTTCCTGCGATGGCCGACGAGAAGACTCGATCCTCGGCTATCGACGCCGGGCTGATCCATGCTGATGGCGGGCATTGGCACGTCCGTGCGCCGGCGTTGCTGGCGCTCGTGGGCGATGCCATCAACGCTGGCGTCGAGCCGTTCGCAGCAATCCGGATGGCCGCTGGTCTGGCGGCTGGCGCTCGCGTTCAGGCGAGCGCCTTCGCCGACATGGTGGTCGGCGAGTTGTGGAACGAAGCCGCCCCGGCGGTCGCCGAACTGATCTCGGCCGGGCGACGAGCCAGGATGCAGCTGACCCAGGCAGTGGCGTCGTTGGTCGTGCACGAAGTCGGCGTGGAGCTGCGAGCACGAGCCGCAACGCCCGGCGGCCGCGGTCTCAATGACCTCGTCGACGGGCTGCGGGTTGGTGTCGTGCGCGGTCGAGCAGGTCAGTGAAGAGTGCGACTCCTCCGTCGCTCGACGGCGGTCGACCGACGCTCGAACTCGAGCCACGCCTGGAATCCTCCGATGAGGTCGGTTGCCCGGTGTAGCCCGACATCGTGGAGAAGTGCAGCGGCGAGGCTGGAGCTGTAGCCCTCGTTGCAGACGATCACGATGCGAAGGTCGTAGCCGGTCACGTCGGCGATGTGGTGCTCGCATGCCGGGTCGAGGCGCCATTCCAGAATGTTGCGGTCGATGACGATCGCGCCGGGTAGCGCTCCATTTCGCGTGCGCTGCTCG
>JANOJI010000129.1:0-2576 GCA_031408175.1 Ilumatobacteraceae bacterium | reverse complement strand
TCGCCTATGAGCCCGACCCTGCGGCGGCGGACGAACTCGCCGAGAACGTCGCGCTCAACCCATCGTTCGACGTCGCCATCGAACGGACCGCGTTGTGGACCTCGACGGGTACGCGCCAGTTGCGCGGCGGACCCGTCGGTCTCGGCGAGAGCATGTCGAGCTTCAGCGGACGATCAGGACGCGTCGGCTCGATCACCGTCGCCACGATCGATGGACGAGAAGCGGCGCGATCGTGGCCAGCCGATGCCCTGGTGAAGATCGACGTCGAGGGAGCCGAGTACCGCATGCTGCCGCGCCTGCGGCCGTTCATCGCCGAACATCGTCCGACGATCGTGTTGTCGGTCCACGCCTACGACCTGCGTGCGTCGCTGGCAGGCTGGCCGTCGCCCGTTCGAAGGGTTGTCCACCGCCTTCGCCACGCAGCGCGAACCGTGCCGCTGCTGCGGGCGACGCGGGGTTACGGATCGCTGCGTGCAAGCGATCACGACCAACCGCAATGGCACCCGGTGTCGGTGCGCGATCTGATGCTGCGCATGTGGGAGCGCGAACTGCTGCTCGAGCGAACGTAATCTCAGGACCGTGGCACTTCGAGAGATCCCGGATCCGAGTGGAATCAGGCTGGCCAAGACCCTGCCGGCATCGACGTACAGCTCGCCCGAGTTCCACGAACGCGAACGCGAGGCGATCTTCAGACGCGATTGGGTGTGCGCCGGTGTCGTCGACGAGATGCCGATCGCGGGTTCGTGGACGGCACGCACGACGGGTGGTCTGCCGGTGTTGTTCGTGCGCGACAAGTCGGGCGTGCTGCGAGCGTTCCTCAATGTCTGTCGCCATCGTGCATCGCCGCTGTGCGAGGACGGCGAATCTCATGCCAGCTCGCTGATCCGCTGCCCATATCACTCGTGGCTGTACCAGCTCGATGGGTCGCTGGCCCGCGCCTCGGGGGTCGGCGAGCCGGAGGGCTTCGAGGTGGCCGACTACTCGCTGAAGCCGGTGCAGCTCGCCGAATGGCGTCGGTTGGTTTTCGTCTGCTTCGACGAAGGCGCGACGCCGCTCGACATCGGTCCGCTCGGCCGCGCCATCGACGCCTACCCGCTGGAGGCGATGGAGCTGGCGCTGTCGGAGACCAACGATCGACAGTTCAACTGGAAGGTGCTGCTCGAGAATTACAGCGAGAACTACCACACGCCGTTCGTGCATCCCGAGATCGACACCAGTTCCAATGAGGACTACCCGATGATCTCCGACGGGATCGCCCTGTATGCGTGGGACCGGCCACTGCGACCGACCGGCTCGCGAGTCGACGAGATCCGCGCAACCTTGCTGCCCGGCGAACCCGGGTGGGAAGAGTTGGCGTCGATACCGATGGACGGCCCGTACGGGATCGGCGGATATCTCACGGTGTGGCCGAACCTGATGATGAACGTGTTCCCCGGTGCGTTCCTGGCGATGTGGATGGAGCCGATCGATGCGACGACCACGAGGGTCGAGCGGCGCCTGTTCGTGCGACCTGACATCGACGAAGACGTTCGCAAGTCGATCGTCTCCGCCCACGGGATGGTGCACGGCCAAGACGTCGACATCTGCAGCCGAGTGCAGCGGTCGCACAACGCCGGCGTCGATGCGGACGGCGTGCTGGCCACGGTCGAGGAACGCGGCGTGTACTTCGTGCACGAGCACCTGCGAAATCGGCTACCACCGACCTGACCGGTGTGATCTGATTCCGGGATGGCGACGACGCGGATAACGATCACCCTTGACGCCGAGTTGCTCGACGAGCTGAGAAGCCGCGTCGGACGAGGTGGGGTGTCCGCCTATGTCGTTGAAGCCGTGAAAGACCGGTTGCGCAAGGATCCGATCTTGGAGTTGCTCGACCAGCTCGACGAGATGTACGGACCGCTGACCGACGAACAGATCGCTGAGGGTGAGCAATGGCTGAAGCAAGCCAACGAGCGGCTGTCGCGGTCTATCTGACCGGTGACGCGGCGATGCGCCCGCCCTTTCGGGGCGGACGCATCAGGCGCCGAGTCGGCGGTCCTTCGACCGGAGGTGGCTCGCCGTCTCGGGTCAGTGAGTCAGCCCAGGGGTTGACTCACCCGATCGGGAAACCTCACCACTTGGCGCTATAGGTGGTCACGGGATCCGTGACTGGCAGTGTCGCAGATGCAATGCAGGTCGTGTTGGATGAAGCTGCCACTTTGGCGTATGTCGTTCCGCCACCGGCGGCGACGGAGTCGAAAATGTAGAAGCAGGTGCCGGTGTCCGACAGGGCGGCTGCATGCCACGTCGAGCCAACGGTGGTGGCGTTGCCAGAGATAAGGACGGAGACGTCTTTCGGTCCGGTCGATGAGGCCGGGGCAACTTTGAACGTCAGGCTTGGCTCGCTGGCCAGCAGTGCGGCGGCGTTCGCAAGGAAGTAGGAGCCTTCGTCGGCGTAGAGGGTCTTGGCGTTGGTCAGGGCGTTGCGGGCCGATGACTGGGCGCTGCGGTCCTTGGCCTTGTTCTGGGCGCCGAGGAAGGTCGGGATGGCAATCGCCAGCAAGATGGCGATGATCAGGACGACCACCATCAACTCG
>JANOJI010000109.1:0-5909 GCA_031408175.1 Ilumatobacteraceae bacterium | reverse complement strand
CGCAGCAGACCCGCCATGAACTGCTTGGCGATCGGCGACAGGTTGTACACGTCGTCGGGCGAGTAGAACGCATTCTCGTCGTCATCGAACAGCGAGAGGTGCACATGCATGCCGCTGCCCTGCACGCTCTCGAGCGGCTTGGGCATGAACGTGGCGTGCACGCCCTGGCTGGCGGCGACCTCTTTCACGACCAGCCGGAAGGTCATGATGCTGTCGGCCATCGTCAACGCGTCTGTGTGGCGCAGGTCGATCTCGTGCTGGCTCGGCGCATCCTCGTGGAAGCTGTACTCCACAGGAATGCTCATCGTCTCGAGCGTGCGGATGGTCTGCTTGCGCAAGGTTCCGGCAACGTCGGTGGTGGTGAGATCGAAGAACCCGCCCTCGTCGAGGGGGACAGGGGCCTGGCCCTTCTCCGGCGGCGAGAAGTAGAAGAACTCGATGTCGGGGGCAACGAGGAACGTGTAGCCACGCTCGTGTGCTGCGTGCAGATTGCGGCGAAGGACCTGCCGCGGATCACCCTCGAACGGCGTGCCGTCGAGGTTGTGGATATCGCAGAAGACCCGGGCCTCTGTGGCCTTGGGGTCGCCCCAGGGCAGGACCTCGAACGTGTTGGCGTCGGGCATTGCCAGCACGTCGCTCTCGAGCGTGCGCCCGAAGCCGTCGATCGACGAACCGTCGAAGGTCATGCCGTCCTCGAGGGCGTTCTCCAGTTCGGCAGGACTGATCGCGAAGCTCTTCAAGCTGCCGAGCACATCGGTGAACCACAGTCGGATCAGCCGTACCCCGCGTTCCTCCACAGTGTGCAGGACGTAATCACGTTGCTGTTCAAGCATCACGGCTCTTTCTATGTGACAAATCTAACCCTGGAAAAACGCCGAGCCCGCCCGAGCTCCTGGCTGGAACCCGAACGGGCGAGGCACGTGCGAATGCGACGCAACTATGAACAAACGCTCTCGAGGATGAGGCGGGTGACCGTGTAGGGATCGCAGTTGGAATTCGGGCGGCGGTCTTCTGCGTAGCCCTTGCCATCCTTGGCGACCTGCCACGGGATGCGGATGCTGGCGCCGCGGTTCGACACGCCGTAGCTGAACTTGTTGTACGGAGCCGTCTCGTGAGCGCCGGTCAGGCGGCTCTCGATGTCGGCGCCGTAGCCCTTGATGTGCGCCTCGACGCGCTTGCCGATGGCCTTGCATGCGGCCTCGATCGGGCCGTAGCTCTCGCGCATCGCCTTCGTCGAGAAGTTGGTGTGCGCGCCGGCGCCGTTCCAGTCACCCTTTACCGGCTTGGCGGCGAAGCTGATGATCACGTCGTAGTCCTCGGCGATGCGGTGCAGCAGCCAGCGACCGACGTACAGCTGATCGCTGACCGTCAGTGCATCGGCGGCGCCGATCTGGAACTCCCACTGGCCGGGCATGACCTCGGCGTTGGTGCCTTCGATCATCAGGTCGGCATCCATGCAGGCCTGCGTGTGCTCCTCGATGATCTCGCGGCCGATCACCCTGCCGGTACCGACGCCGCAGTAGTACGGCCCCTGCGGCTCGGGGAAGCCATCCTTCGGAAAGCCGAGCGGCGATCCGTCGGCCTTCAGCATGGTGTATTCCTGCTCGATGCCGTAGATCATCTCGGCCTTGGCGTACTTCTTGGCGACCTTCTCGAGCGGGGCACGGGTGTTGGTGGGGTGCGGCTTCATGTCGCTGGCATTCAGCACGTCGCACAGCACCAGCACGTTGGTACCACCGCGCAGGGGGTCGGGACAGGTGAAGACCGGGCGCAGCACGCAGTCGCTGTGCTCGCCGGTTGCCTGATTGGTCGACGACCCGTCGAAGCCCCAGATCGGAGGCTGCTTGCCATCGCCCAAGATCTTCGTCTTGGAGCGCAGCAACGGGGTCGGCTCCGTGCCGTCGAGCCAGATGTATTCAGCTTGGTAGGCCACAAATTTCCTTCGCTCTCAGGACCGCGGGCGCGCCGCGATCGGGTCCGAAAAATTGTGCCAGGCACCCTGTTTCGATGCCATATCGCTTGTGTGAACGCTGTGTGAAGTTGGGCCACGTGAGGACCCGGCGCCCCGCGTTCAGATGGTGACGCGTTGACCCTGATCGAAGCCGTGAACCCGCTTGATGGCCCTGTACGCGGTGATTCTCTTCTCGGCGAGATGGTCGGCGGCAGCGTAGGTGGCGATGCCTTCCGTCTCGGAGATCGTGAACACCTCGTGCATTCGCTCGTAGATGGCTGCCACCTTGGCCATGCCGCGGTCTTTGTTGACGCCACCCCACAACCGGTCGGTGTCGAACACCGTGCCCCCTGCGTTGGCGATGTAGTCGGGCGCGTACAACACGCCGCGGCGATGCAATTCGTCGCCGTGGCGTGACTCGGCGAGTTGGTTGTTGGCCGAGCCGCATACGATCGGCGCCTTCAGCACCGCTAATGACTCGTCGTTGATGGTCGCACCGAGTGCGCACGGGCAGTACACGTCGACGTCGGCGGCGACGACATCGGTAGCAGCGATCGCTGTCGCCCCGTGGGCGCTGACCATGGCCGCGACCTTCGCCGGGTCGATGTCGCTGACCAACACCGTGGCGCCCTCGCCGACCAGGAACTCGACCATCGGCACGCCGACCGCGCCTAGGCCCTGCACCACCACTCGCTTGCCGCGCAGCGATGGTGAGCCGGTGCGCCGCTCGACGCACGCCCTCATGGCCTGCAGCACGCCAAAGGCGGTGGCGGGGCCGATCGGACCGGCACCACCGGCCGACTCGGGCAGGGTGATCACGTTGCGGGTTTCGGCGCGCATGTGGTCCATGTCCTGCAACGTGGTGCCGACGTCTTCGCCGGTCAGGTACTCGCCGCCGAGTGAATCGATGAATCGGCCGAGCGCCCTGAACAGCATCTCGCGGCCTTCGGTGCGCTTGGGGTCGCCGATCACGACGATCTTGCCACCGCCCAGGTTGATGCCGGCAGCTGCGTACTTGTAGGTCATCCCCTTGCTGAGCCGCAGGGCATCTTCCATCGCTGCCAGATCGTCGCTGTAGGTCCACATGCGGCATCCGCCTGCGGCCGGGCCCAGCACGGTCGAATGGATGGCCAGCACGGCCCGCAAGCCGACGTCCTCGTTCTGGAAGCACAGAACCTTCTCGTGACCGTTCGCGGCCATGTAGTCGAAGATCTCGGTCTTCTCCACTAGCGGATCGTCCAGCCGCCGTCGACCATCAACACTTCGCCGGTCACGTACGACGATGCTGCCGACACCAGGAACACCACGGGCCCGACCAGTTCGTCGGGACGGCCGCGCCGGGCGAGAGGAGTCAGGTCGCGCACGGCTTGCTCCTTGGCCTCGTCGTGTTCACCCGCAGCGCCGGGCATGAAGACCTCCATGTAGGCGGGCGAGAACGCATTGACCCGGATGCCGTGTGGGGCCCACTCGAGCGCCAGCGACTTGGTCAGCATGTTCACCCCACCCTTGGAGATGTTGTAGGCCGAGATGTTCTTCACCGCCACCTCACCGCAGATCGACGAGTTGTTGGCGATGGCGCCGCCCCCGTTGGCGATCATCACCTTGGCGACGGCCTGGGCGTAGAAGAAGTAGGCCTTCAGGTTGACGTCGAGCACGAAATCGAAATCGGCCTCGGTGTAGTCGATGGCCGGTGCAGCGGCGTCGACGCCGGCGTTGTTGATCAAGATGTCGATGCGACCCCACTGCGCCGCCACCTCGCCGACGACGCGGTCGATCTCCGCCTTCTGCGAAGCATCGCCGGGCACGACGAGGCACTGTCGACCGGCGCTCCGGACTTCCTCTGCGGTCTCGTCGAGCTCGCTGGCGGTTCGGCTGGTCACGGCGACGTCGGCGCCGTGTTGGGCAAGACCAACGGCGATGGCCCGCCCCAGCCCGCGGCCGCCGCCGGTGACGAGTGCCTTCTTGCCGGTGAGATCGAACAGCGATGACATCACAGGCGATGCTACGCAGCTCGGGAACCGCACGACCAAGACGCAGCGTCCAAGATGACATGAACAGACGTACTTTCCTGTCCGCCGCACTCGTCGCACCGGTGGTGGCCGCGCTGGCCGCGTGTGGCGACCCCGATCAGGTGCCCGCTGGCACGACTCCGGGAACCACTCCTGGCACGGGCCCTGGTTCGATTCCGACCACAGGTGTTTCCCATTCGACCACTGCAGAGGATGTCGTGTTGAAGCTGTCGTACGAAGGAGGCTTCGTGCCCGCCGGCTACGCCTTCGTCAACACTCCGACCTTGTTGGTCAGTGGCGATGGACGGGTGTTCACCCAAGGCGCCATCCCGGCGATCTTCCCGGGTCCGCTGCTGCCGAGCGTTTTGGTGCGCAGCATCACCGAAGACGGTATTCAGGCCCTGCTCGGCATCGCCCAAGTCCATGGACTGCTGGCGACCCCACCCGACTACACCGGCGGAGACGGGATCGCCGACGCTCCGAACACGGTGGTCACGATCGACGCTGCCGGAGGCTCGTTCGTGCACTCCGGTTATGCGCTGGGCATCGACAGCCCGGAGAGTCCCACCCGCCAGGCGCTGCTCGACGCGGCGACGAAGCTTGCCGACATCGAGACCGCGGCCGGTGCCGCGAACCTCGGCGCCGATCAGCCATTCGAGGCGCAGACCTATCGCTTCCAGGCCCGCGCCATCGACCCGACGGAGCTCACCAACCAGGATCCAGCGCCATCGGTCGTCGAGTGGCCGGCAGCAACCGGAGTGTCGCTCGCGGCTGCGACCACGTGTGCACGGGTCGAGGCCACGACCGTCGGGTCGCTGTTCGTCGACGCCAAGCAGAACACGTACTTCCAAGAAGGCGACGTCGTGTACCAGTTGGCCGTCGCCGGAGTGCTTCCGGGCGATCCCCCGTGCTGATCTGAGGCGTGTTACGTTCGTTGGCGGGCGTTGAGCTGAAGGGGCTCGATATGCGAAAGTGCGCAGCGGTTGCCTTGTTGATCACGTCGATCGTGGTTCCGGTGGTCGGTCTCGATGTCACGAAGGTCGCCGCGGCCGTGGTCCCTGCGGGTTTCACCGACGCTCCGGTGGCGACGCTGGGGGCCTCTACGGGCATTGTCGGACTGCCGGACGGCTCGGTGCTGGTACTGGTGCAGTCGGGCTCGGTTCGGGTCATCCGCAACGATGTGCTGGTGCCCACTGCCGCATTGACGATGAGCCTGTCTCCATGCAACGGCGGCGAGCGCGGCCTGCTCGGCGTGGCCGTGGATCCGCACTTCAAGGTCAACGGGTACCTGTATCTGTACTTCACCCGGCCGAGCCCCGGTTCGCCTGGGGGATGCGTCAACCGGGTCAGTCGGTTCACGATGGCGGGTGACACCATCGATCCCAACAGTGAGATCGTGCTGGTCGACAACATCTCGGCAGCGAATGGCAATCACAACGGCGGCGACGTCGAGATCGGCGGCGACGGCTACCTGTACATCACGGTGGGCGACGCTGGAACCGACCCGCGTGGTGGTTCCAGCCCGAACGATGCCGCCCAGGACCTCAGCTTGCTCAACGGCAAAATCCTGCGCGTCGTGCCGTCGACCGGCGAGCCCGCCCCCGGCAACCCCGTCAGCGGACCGGGCACCGAGAGTTGCCGTCTTCGCGGGAATGGGGTTTCCACGCCCACCACCTCGTGTCAAGAGATCTACGCATGGGGCTTGCGTAACCCGTTCCGGTTTGCGTTCGATCCCAACACGGGTCCCGACCGATTCTTCATCAACGACGTCGGTCAGGGCACGCGAGAAGAAGTTGATCTGGGCGCGATCGGCGCGAACTACGGTTGGCCGTTCCGCGAGGGCCAGTGTCCCATCGGCCTGAACCCGCCATGTCCGGGGCCGCCCGCCGGCTACACGGATCCGATCACCGACTATCCGCGGACCGACGGCGTCGTCATCACCGCCGGTG
>JANOJI010000068.1:0-5258 GCA_031408175.1 Ilumatobacteraceae bacterium | reverse complement strand
CGTATTGGTTCGCCCGATTGCAACAAACCCGGCAGCGCGGAGCCTGCGATACAGCGCCGAGTCAACCGGCGAGCGATAGTCGATCGCCTTCAACGCCTGGTTGCCTCGATGGTGCGGCTCGCCCTTCATCACACAGCCGAGATCTTTCACGACCATTGGTACTCCGGCGAACGGCCCCCGACCGCCCGATGCGGCATCGATGGCGGCAGCCTCGACGATGGCAGCGTCGTAGCGGGGGTGGATGATCGCGTTGATCTGCGGGTTGACGCGCTGGGCAGCCTCGATCGCCGCGTCGACCAATTCTCCGGCTGAAGCCGAACCGTTTCGCACTAACTCGGCCTGAGCAGTGGCATCGAGTGAGGCGAGGTCGTTGGCGATTCCCATGGCGGGCAACCCTAGGCTGCGGCCGTGCGCGTCGTTGCAGCGGTCGACAAGTTCAAGGGCACAGCGACGGGCGCACAGGTAGCCACCGCCGTCGGTTCGGCGTGCTGGGAGCTCGGGCACGACTGCGTCGAGCTACCCATGGCCGACGGTGGCGAAGGCACGCTCGAGGCACTGGGCGGCCCGAACCGCACCTCGACCGTCACCGGCCCGCTGGGTGATCCGGTGCTGGCCGAATGGCGGATGTCTCGCGGTACGGCCGTGATCGAAATGGCCAGAGCGTCGGGCCTGACGCTCGTCGGCGGCGCGCTCAACAACGACGCGATGGCGGCGTCGACCATCGGAACGGGCGAGTTGATCGACATGGCGCTCGACGCTGGGGCAAAGAAGATCATCGTTTGCCTCGGCGGGTCGGCTACCACCGACGGCGGCTACGGCGCAGTGCGCGCCATCCAAGGGCCGCACCGCTTACGCGGCATACAGCTTCTCGTCGCCTGTGACGTTCGCACCCGTTTCGTCGATGCCGCCGAGGTGTTCGGTCCCCAGAAGGGAGCGTCTCCGGCGCAGGTGAAGTTGCTGACCGGTCGGTTGCACCGATTGGCGCAGATCTATCAACACGACTACGGCGTCGACGTGCGCGACATCGACGGCACGGGAGCCGCCGGTGGAATCGCCGGCGCATTGGTGGCGCTCGGTGGCCGGCTGCTGCCCGGGTTCGATCTGGTCGCCGACGAGCTCGACCTCCACGACGCCATTGCAGCCGCCGACATTGTGATTACCGGCGAGGGCTACCTCGATGAGCAGAGCTTCGAGGGCAAGGTTGTCGGTGGAGTGGAGGCGATGGCGGCCGCAGCGGGCAAGCCGGTCGGCGCGATCGTTGGTGATGCCGCACCCGAAGTGGCGGGGCGCATCGAACACGTCAGCTTGGTTGATGCCTACGGCAGCGAACGAGCGATGAACGAACCGTTGTGGTGCATCGAACGTGCAGCGGCAACGATGCTGCAGCGGCTTACGGCGCCCCGGTCGTAGTGGATTCACCAACGGGCGTCGTGTCGGCCGTGACCGGTTCGACCATCTGCGCCAGCGTCTTGCCGGCCTTGTCATCGGCGAGCAGCACGAGGACGGTGTTGTCGGCCAGCAGGGTGGGATCGAGCAGTGCAGGGGGCGTCGGAATGGGCTCGATCGTGGCAACGCCCATCAAGGCAGCAACCGACTGTGCGACCGCCTGAGCGGCAACATCGCCCTCGAGGTACTGAACCTTCGTGACGAGCTCCTTGTTCAAGCCATTGGTGGGCTCGCCCATGGTGAACTGCTGCCCCTGCAGCGCAGTCGTCAGGACACCGGCGACACCGTCGGCGCGCGACGAGTTGGCCACCAGCACTTTCGCGCCAGCGGTTTGCGGCTGGAACACAGTGGTCGTGGACTCGGCCGGGATCAGAGGCAGGGTGGTGGTCGTCAAGGGATCGATCGTGGTGGCAACTGGCACCGTCGGAGCCGTGACACCGTCGTCGTCACTACGAATGTTCTTGAGGATCAAGAACCCGACCACGACCGCGGCAATGGCGATCACGATGGCCAGCGTCGAGCCCATCGGCGAGGCGCCGCTGCCCGAGCGCTTCGGGCGGCTCGGCTGTTCGTTACTCATGTGTGCTCCTCAATGTCTCGGGCTAATCTCCGCTCGCCGCGCCCTCGATCATTTCCCGACGGCGCCGCTCGCGATGGCGTCGTAGCCGACGCACTGTGAGCGGATCGAAGTTCAACGCCGCCGGATGATCGATCGCCCGGTTTACTTCGAGATTGTATTCCTCCACGGAGCAGGCAAATCGCGCGCGGATGGCGTCGTAGCGATGCTCGTCGAGTGTGAACCACGACGACTCAAAGCTGATGATCGCTTGATCGCGCTCGCTAAGTGTTGGAGATCCGTCAGTCACGGAGACAAGCCTTGCCGGTGGAGGTAGGTGATTACAAGGACCCCCACTACTAATGTCTCGCCGATGCAATCGGCGAGCCGTCCATTCCTGATCGGCATCACCGGCGGAACGTGCGCTGGAAAGACTCTGGTCTGCGAACGCCTGGCCGACCTGGCAGGCAAGGATCACCTGGCCTTGATCCGACTCGACTCGTATCAGGTGGATCACACGCATCAATCGGTCGCCGAGCGGGCCGCTACGAACTATGACCATCCCGATGCCTACGACTGGGATCTACTCAACGATCACCTGGCGCGGTTGGCGGAGGGCGAGGCAGTACTGGCGCCAACCTACGACTTCACGGTGCACAATCGCAGCGACGTCGTGCGCGAGGTGCAGCCGGCACCGGTCATCGTCGTCGAGGGAATCCTCGTACTGCACGACCCGGCGTTGCGAGAGCGGTTCGACCTGAAGGTGTACGTCGACACCGATGCCGATCTGCGGTTCATCCGCCGCTTGAAACGCGATGTCGAAGAACGAGGTCGTACGCACGACAGCATCATCGAGCAATACCTCACGACGGTGCGCCCCGGCCACGAGCAGTTCATCAAGCCGACCAAGCGTTACGCCGACGTGATCTTTCCCCAAGGCGGCCGCAACGAGCCTGCCCTCGAGCTGCTGCTGGCAAGAGTCCGCGAGTTGACGCGCACTGCGTGACCCGCGCGGTGCGCCGACACGGCATCTCACTGCCCGTCAGGATTGGTGACTGGTGGAACGGTGGTCGGTGGAGCCTCGATCAGCGTGCCCGTCAGTGCTGCGAGCTCCTCGGCGATCAGGCGAACAACGAGGGCGTCCAATGGCAGTTCCTCATAGTCGGTCGAGGCGATATCGGTGGCAACGCCGGTCGCGGCTCCTTGCGCGCCGTACGACAGGAACACGAACCGGGCACCGGTCGCCGAGGCAATCTGGCGGAACACTGCTTCTGCCTGATCGTCGGATTCGGACGAGGCGATCGGAAACACTTTGATTCCTCGAGCGATCGCGTCGACGATCGCCGTCGGGTACTCGACGGGGACCTGACGGTCGAGGCGAGGCGGCGCGTCGCCGATGAGGAAGACGAGTTGCACTGTTGACTCCGGGTCACGCCAGGACGGTTCCGACAATGCCGACGCCAACCCTTCCTCGAGAGCCTCCGGGTAGTCGCCGCCACCGTCGGCGACAACATCGTTCAATGCATCCCGGAACGCCGCGACGTCGCCGGTGAAGTCGAACGTCGAGGTCACGAACGTGTCGCCTTCATCGCGGTACAACGTCATCGCGAACCGCACATCGGGCTGCGACTCGAACTGTTCGACCTGCGCGGCGACCGTGTCGATCGTTACCTTCAAGCGGTCGATCTCGTCGCCCATCGACCCAGTCGCATCCAGCAAGAACAGCACGTCCAACGCGACCGGACCTGGTGCTCCACCGAGGGCGTCAGATTGCAGCGCGACCGTCGATCCGGGGGCCGCGTTCGCGGAGACCTGACCAGTGGCGAAGGTGAACTCAGTAGCCGAACCGCCGTCATACAACGCCGGCAGGAACCGCGCGGTTCCGTCGGCATTCGTACGCAGCCTGGCGATCTCGGTTCCGTCCGCGGTGACCGATACTTGCGCGCCGGCGACAGGAAGCCCGCTCGCCCCGGTGACCGACACGACAACGCGTCCGGTCGGATCGAAGTCACGGGTGGCGATCCCCAGATCACGGATGCGAGCCAGATATGTAAGGAACGCGGCGAAATCGGCGTTGTCGTCGACCGACCCAGCACGCAGCCCTGTTTGCTCGGTGGTTGGTGACCCGGCGCCGGCAGCATCGCCGTCAGCGGGGGCGACGGTCGCCGCTGCCGCTGAATCGAACGCACCGCCCGAGTAGGTCTTCGACCCGCGCTCCTCGGAGTACGCCGCGACCCAATCCGGTTCCCCGTCGATCCAACCTCGCCCGGCGGGGACCGTCGTCGAGCGCGGCAACGTCGACGGTGGCAACGTCACCGGCCCGGCAACTGGTGCCCGGTTGGATCCGCAACCGGCGACAAGCACGGCGACAGAGAGAGCAGTGATTGCGGTGCGTGATGTGGTCATGCGGTTTGGACTCGCCACCGCCCCAGAAAGTTCCCGACCTCGGCCGCTTGTCAGGGGTGCCGCGGCACCAGGCGTGACGCTGCGCTTTTCAGTCTGCTGCGAAGTGCGATGACCAGCAGCACGATCGACAGCAGGGCACGTGCTGGTTGGAACGGCTCGAACCATCGACGGGCGCCCACAGTTCCGAGTGCGAGCACGACCAGCTTGTTGCAGACCGGGCACCCGACGGCGAAGAACGACAGCAGACCGCCGAGCGACGCTGTGACGACGAGCACCGGGTATGGCCACCACGTCACCGGCGCGACCAGCGCTGCGGCCCAGCGACGTGCGGGCCACTGGAGGAGGTCGACCATCACGACACCCTATTGTTCAGACTGCGCAGGCCGCTGCAGCTTTCTCTGCGACCAGCTGGCGCAATTGGTCCTGAATCGGGCCGCACTGCCCACCGTCCCATGCCGTCGTCAAGGCCGCGATCTCCTCCAGGTTGCAACCGAGTTGCTTGGCTCGGGCGATGAACGCCACCCGGTCCAGCGTCCGCGGGTCATACACGCGTCCCGGCAGCGGTTCTCGTCACGTCCGGCAGGAGACCCAGTCGTTCGTAGTACCGCAATGTCGCGGCGGGCGTCTGCGACCGCTTTGATCTTCAGCGATGTCATCACCCAACTACCGTAAACCCGCACCTTGACTTGAAGGTCAAGCACGTTGTCCCGCGGAGCTGGCTCGATCGACTATTGCGCTGATGGGCTGCCGTTGTCGCAGACGCAGAACTCGTTTCCTTCCGGATCAGCCATCAGAATCCAGGTGCTGCCGTGCTCGCTGCACGGGCCATCGCTGACCCGTCGGGCGCCGA
>JANOJI010000034.1:0-5095 GCA_031408175.1 Ilumatobacteraceae bacterium | reverse complement strand
CGAGAACGGCGCCGGCAAGTCGACCTTGGTGAAGCTGCTGGCCCGTATGTACTCGCCGACGTCGGGCCGCATCACCGTCGACGGTGTCGACCTGGCCGACATCGCCACCGACCAGTGGCGAGCATGTCTCGCCGGCGCCTTTCAGGACTTCTACCGATTCGAGCTGTATGCACAACAGACCGTCGGTGTCGGCGATATGCCGCGCGTCGAAGATCGCACGGCAACGCAGAGTGCCGTCGACCGAGCGGGCGCTCACGACGTGATCGAGCGGTTGGCCTATGGCCTCGAGACCCAGTTGGGACCGTCGTGGGACGAGGGCGCGGAGGTCAGTTTCGGTCAATGGCAGAAGCTGGCCCTGGCGCGCGGGTTCATGCGCGATGCGCCGCTGCTGTTGATACTCGACGAGCCAACAGCGGCGCTCGACGCCGAGACCGAACACGCCATGTTCGAGCGCTTCGCCGAGGCGTCGCGGGCACACGTCGACACCGGGCGGGTGACCGTGCTGGTTTCGCATCGCTTCTCAACCGTGCGCATGGCCGACCTGATCGTGGTCATGGATGGCGCGCGCGTCGCCGAGTTCGGCACTCACGAAGCGCTGATGGCTCGCAACGGCCAGTATGCGGAGTTGTTTCGCATCCAGGCCGCCGCCTACGGGTAGCCGCTACGCCGTGCACCCCTGAGCAGCGCCGAGCTGCCACAGCCCCGTCAGGTCACCGAGGCCATACGTGGCAGGCCCGCCCTGTGTGGCCGTGTTGTTCATCAGTTGCGTCCCATCGACGACATGATCCAGTCCGACGGCGTGGGCCAGTTCGTGCAGCAGCACGGGGCCAACCCCGGTGCTGGACCACGGGCTATTCGATCCGACATCGCCCATGTCGATCACGACGGACGCTCGCACGATCGATGAGCTATAGAAGATTCCCGCACGACCGACGATCGAGCCGGGCACGAGGTTGCTCTGAGCCTGATCGCCGAGGGCGATGACGAGTTCGCCACCCACGCCAGACAGCTGAGGGCCGTTGCTGCTGGTCGGCATGAACGTGGTGTCTCCGATGGGTATCAACGGCAGTCCCGTGGCTGCTTCGAGCCGTTCGACGGCTTCGGCGATGACCTGGCGGAAACTGGCGTCGTAGCCACCCATGTTGACGAGATAGCGGATCGGCGCGCACGGATTCCACCGAATCGGCGAGCCGCCCGTGACCTGGGAGAATCGGAACGGCACCGCTGGCGATGGACCGCCGACACCGGTGAGCGGAACGTGCGGCGGCAAGACCACCGCAAGTTCGCTGCCGGTGAACCAACCGGCGATGTCGACCACCAGGTGCGAACCGTTCTGGGTGTAGAAGCTGAATCCTGCTGTGGTGACCGGCGTGATCACATGGTTGGCAATGGTCTGACTGGCGCGCGATGCATTGAGGCTCGATGCCGTCGGCCGGTACGTGCGCGCCGGCCACACCGCGAAGAAGCCATCCGCCGCAGTCTGGGTCGCGGTCGCATTGACGACCACCGCGCCGACGCCGCTGGCCGGTACGCCGAATCGATTGGCCACGGCCACTTCGGCGGTGCGGTTCTTTCCGGGTAGAGCGCCAAGCGGAAGCTCTCGGCTGTCGAGCAGCCGAGCCGGCGATACGGGTACGAACAATCCGGTTTCGCTGGGCGGTTCGCTGGGGCCGGTGAACCAGCCGACAAGGTCGATGACGAGATGTCCGCCCATTTGGGAGAAGATCGTCGTGCGTCCACCGCTGAGAATCGCGATGACCTGGTTGGCAATCGTGCCGCCGGCGCCGACGACGTTGAGGTTGCTCACGACCGGTCGCGTGGTGCCAGTGGGGAACACGGTCCAAAAGCCGCTCGCCGCGCTTTCCGTGACGGTGACCTTCAATGCCGCAGCGGTCGCATCGGCCGGAAGACCGGCGAGACCACCGACGTTGAGATCGACCTGATCGCCGGCGCCGAGCGCGCCGAAGCGGGTCGCGTTGGGCTCGCGTGTGTCGAGCAGGCGGGTCGGGTTCACCGGCCTGAACAGCCCAACCCGGGCGAGTGCGGTCGGCATGTAATAGCCCTGCACATCGGCAACAAGGTCTGTTGTCATCTGCGAGAAGATGTCGACCGCGTTGCCGGATCCTATCGGCACGGTGACCAGGTTGGCGATCGCCTGTCCCACAGCATCGACATTGATCGACGATGCCAAGGGACGTGTGACGCCTGTTGGATAGACGGTGACGAAACCGGCGTCAGCCGCTGCATCGATGGTGAGGTTCAGTACCACTGCACTGGCACCCGCTGGCACACCGGTCAGAGCCAACGTGAACGACTGACCGGCGGTGACGCGTTGGGGAAAGCCGAGGCCCTCGCGGGTGTCGAGGATCCTGTACGGGCTCACCGCCGTGTATGCAGATGCTCCTGGCGGTGCGGCGTGCACAACGGCAGCAGGTGCAACGATGGATACGCTCAGGCACAGCAGCGCCGCGACGGTCGAAGCGCGGGCCAGACGGCGATGTAGCAACCTCATTGAAACTCCTGTCCCAGTACATCGCCCGGTCCGAGACTATCCCCGAGTGACCACGAGCAACACGTTCGCGACGGAGGAGGATTGCGCCCGCTCAGCCGATGGGGACCAGCATTGCGACGTCAGGATGGATGGCGGCGAGCGCTCGATCGAACGTCGCCAGCCGAGCATGTCGACCGCTGGCCAGGTGACACAGATAGGAGTCGGTCACCTGCCGGTGACCGACAACGCCGGCGATGGCGTCGCTGGTGAACGGCACGTCATCTGGCCAGAACTCGTGGCGGGGCAGGTCCTGGATTCGGGCGAGCGCGGCACCGATGTCGCTGATCGAGTGATCAACGCGCAGGAGATGCCGTACGAGGGCACCCTGGGTGATTGGACACGTTGCGAACATCTCGTCGCGGTCGCCGAACCAGTCGCCCGCCGACTGATGATGCACGTGATCGGGGTCGACCAGCGCGATCAGGACGTTGGCGTCGAGGAGGGACGTCACTCCTGGTCATCCAGGCTTCGGATGTCATCGGTCGTGATTGGACGGCCCGAGGCCAGGAGCGGAAAGCCGGTGCGACGATCGACCATCTCGACGTGGGTCGTTGGACCGAGCGCCCGCCGCAGGAGATCGACGACGGCGGTGCTCAACGTACAGCCGCGATCATGAGCGAGGGACGTTGCGATCGCGTGCAGGTCGTCGGGCAGGTCGATGGTCGTGCGCACCGTCACATCATAGCATCACTGCATCAAGATGTCATCCGCGCATCCGCGCTCCGGCAGGGTCGAGCACGGGCTCCAGTTGCAGTCGTGCCGGACGGCGCTTGCCGATGATCTCGATCTCGAAACCGGTGGTACCGGGCACAGCGAGGTCGGCGGGGATGTAGCCCCACGCCAGCGACATGCCCGAGTAGTGGGCGTAGCCGCCACTGGTGATCCAGCCGACCACGTGCTCGCCGTCTGGCCCGCAATGCCAGACGGGCTCGTCACCGATCACATCGGCGGGCGAGTCGGGATCGGGCTCGACGACGAACATCGTCAGCTTGCGCTTCGGGCCCCCGCCCGCGGCCTCGGCCTCGACCGCGGCCCGGCCGATGAACTCGTGGTCGAACTTCAGCACACGGTCCATGCCTGCTTCGAGCGGCGTGTAGATCGGTCGGTACTCGCGGTACCACGTGCCGAAGCTCTTCTCCAGGCGCATCGTGATGAGGGCGCGGAAACCGAACAGGCGCATGTCGAACTCGCGGCCGGCCTCCCACAACAGGTCGAACAAGTAGCGCTGACACTCCGGCTGGATCCAGATCTCGTAGCCGAGGTCACCGGTGTAGGTCATCCGCGACAGCCACACCGGCGCCATACCGATGTCGACTCTGCGGAATGACATGAACGGAAAGTCGGCGGTGGCCAATGACGTCTTGGTCAGCTTCTGCAGCACGTCGCGCGAGCGCGGACCGGCGACAGTCAGGCCGACCATCGACAGGGCGAGCACCTCGAAGCGGACTTCGCTCGCATCTGGCAGGTGGTCGATGAACCAGCGCGGGTGGTGCACCTCGGCAGCTTGGGAGCCGAACAGGAAGAACTCGTCGGGGCCGACACGCGACACCGAGAACTCGCCGACGATCCGCCCCTGCGGATTGAGCATTGCGGTGAGATTGGTGCGGCCGACCTTGGGCAATGTGTTGGTGAACAGGCTCTGCAGCCACCCGGCAGAACCTGCTCCACTGACCTGGTACTTGGCGAAGTTCGACGCCTCCGACAGTCCGACCCGTTCGCGCACTGCACGTGATTCCTCGGCGACCAGCGGGAAGGCGTTCGAGCGATGGAACGTGACGTTCTCGATCGGCTCCTCGCCGGGACTCTGGAACCACAGCGGGTGCTCGAGGCCGAAGCCGGCTCCCCAGACCGCATTGTGCGCGGTGAGTCGGTCGTAGATGGGTGTGGTGTGCAACGGTCGCCCGGCGGGGAGCTCCTCATTGGGGAAGGTGATCCGAAAGCGGCGCGAGTAGTTCTCGCGGACCTTGGCGTTGGTGTACGCGAGTGTGGCCCAATCTCCGTACCGCGCCACATCCATGCCCCAGATGTCGTCCTGCGGATCGCCGTTGATCATCCAGTTGGCCAATGACAGGCCGACGCCGCCACCTTGCGACAGTCCTGCCATCACGGCGCAGGCCACCCACATGCCGCGCATGCCCTTGATCGGCCCGACCAGCGGATTCCCATCGGGGCTGAAGGTGAACGGACCGTTGACAAACTTCTTGATACCCGCGCGACCGACGGCCGGGAAGTGGGCGAAGCCGCGCTCCAACTCGGGGGCGATGCGGTCGAGGTCGTGCGGTAGGAGTTGGAAGACGAAGTCCCATGGCGTTTCGTTCGGCGACCACGGCCGGTTGTCCTGCTCGTACGTTCCCAGCAGGATGCTCTGGCCCTCCTGGCGGGCATAGATCTCGCCGGCGAAGTCGATCATGTGGGGTAGCTCGCGACCGTTCTGCTCGTTGTAGGCGATGACTTCGGGCATCGGCTCGGTCATCAGGTAGTGATGCTCCATGGCCAGCACCGGCAGTTCCAGGCCGACCATGCGGCCCACTTCGCGGGCCCACA
>JANOJI010000003.1:0-1883 GCA_031408175.1 Ilumatobacteraceae bacterium | reverse complement strand
CGGCACGGTGATTGCGGCCGTGTTGCTGCTCGACAGGGCGACAACGGCGCCACCCGGAGGTGCCACCCCGGTGAGCGTCACGGTTCCGCCGACCGTCGTGCCGCCTTGCACGCTTGGCGACGTGACGCTGACCGAGTCGATCGTCACCGACGTTGGCGGAGCCGTGGTGGTCGTCGTGGTCGTCGTCGTCGTGGTCGTCACCGTGCATCCGGACAAACGTACGTTCGTGGCCGGTACGGAGCCATCGCTGAGATCGACGGTGCAATCCGCGGGGCGCGTGTACCCAGATCTGTCGATCTTGAACGAGCCCGAACTACTGCTCGTCGCCATCTGCACACCATCGACGGTGATCGCTCGGCGGGCGAGCGCCCGACCATCGATCCGCAGTCTGCTCCCGCTGACCTCGGCGCGTGACACGGACACGGCGGCTTGTGCTGTCCCGGTCATCACCACGGACACGCCTGCAAACATCACCAGGGTGACCACACCGGCAACGACCAAGCGGATTGGGAACCTTTGAACTGACATAGTCGTCTCCAGACTCGCTCGTGCCCGAAGTCCGACCTCTACTTGTTGCCGACAATCATACCGCCCTATCGATCAAGAAGGCAAGGCACGCACGCGCGATTGCCGAGACCCGACGGCAATCCATGAACGATACTGATGCTTCGATGTACAACGAGGTCACGCGCACTCCACAGCAGCAGATCGGTCGCCTGCCCTATTTGCCTGGACTCGACGGGCTTCGCGCCGTTGCAGTCGTCGCGGTGATGATCTACCACGCCGACCACGAGTGGCTCTCCGGCGGATTCCTCGGAGTCGAGGTGTTCTTCGTCATCAGCGGCTACCTCATCACGCTGTTGTTGCTCGGCGAGTTCCGACGTGAGGGTCGCATCAGTCTCCGTCAGTTCTGGATGCGCCGATTTCGTCGACTGCTGCCGGCGCTGTTCGTCATGCTGGCTGGCCTCGCTGTGTACATGGCGGCGTTCGAGCGGACACCGATGGGACGGACTCGGGGCGACTTCTTGGGCGGCATGTTCTACGTCAGCAACTGGTACCAGATTGCTGTCGGCCAGGGGTACACGGCGAACGAGGCGTTCGTTCCGCTGCGCCACCTCTGGTCGCTCGCCGTCGAGGAGCAGTTCTATTTGCTCTGGCCACTTGTGATGGTGGCAGTGCTCGTCCGGCGGTCTGGACGGGACCTGCCGCGAGTCGCAATGTGGTTTGCCGGCACCGCTATCGCAGTGGCCGTAGCGATGGCGGTGTTCTTCCACAACGGTGATGTCGCTGCGACGTGTACGGCTGATCAACGCCAGGGTTATTGGACGTTGTTCGGTCGCTGCATCAGCATCAACGAATCGCTGTATCTGGGAACGTTCAGTCGTGCCGGCGGATTGTTGACTGGCGCCGCGTTTGCAATCGTGTGGCGCCCGTCAGAAGTGGCGCGCGGACCGATGCGCGACAGGGCGCGCACGCTCGACATGATCGGCGCGTTCGGCTTGGTGGTGCTGGGATGGTTGACCTGGACCCTGTGGCTCTCGGAGGGGGGACGACAGTTCGGCATCCGCTTCGATCCACTGCTGTTCCGTGGCGGCTTCGTGTTGACCGGAGTCGCCACCATCGCGGTGATCGCCGGAGTCACGCACGAGCGGAGCGGTCTGGGTCGCGTGCTCGGAACGTCGGTCTTGAACTGGGTGGGCACGCGTAGCTACGGCCTCTATCTGTACCACTGGCCGATCTACCAGATCATCCGCAACGAAGCGGGCCGACCCTTGACCCTGACGCAGTTCGTTCTCGCGATCATTCTCACGATCCCGATCACCGAGGCCAGCTACCGCTTCGTCGAACTACCCATCCGCGAGGGCCGAATCGCAGAGACGTTG
>JANOJI010000648.1:0-4452 GCA_031408175.1 Ilumatobacteraceae bacterium | reverse complement strand
GGTCATGTTTGCGCAGTGGGTCACGAGGGATCATGCGCGGTGGGCGAGGAAGGCGTAGCCGTACACGTCGAACGATCGCGCCTGCGGTTCTCCGGTTGCGCCGCCGAAGGTATCGACTGGTGGTCCAATGGTGACCTGCGTGAACCCGGAGTTTTCAAGCATCTGTTGCCAGCCCGCACGGGGTAGCCCGCCGGCTATTCAACCGGTCCACAGATCGACGTCGCGCATCGCCTCGATGGGTACCGGGCGGCCGTTGGCGATGTCAGCGAACTGCAACACCCCACCGGGACGCAGCACGCGAAAGATCTCGGCGAACACGACTTGCTTGTCGGCGCAGAGGTTGATCACGCCGTTGGAGATGACGACATCGGCCCACCCGTCCTCGACCGGCATGTGCTCGGCGAGCCCCTCGCGGAACTCGACATGGCCGAACTGAAGCTGTTCGGCGGTGGCTCTCGACTTGGCGAGCATCTCGGGGGTCATGTCGATCCCGACCACCCGGCCGGTCGACCCAACCTGGGTGGCGGCAACGAACGAGTCAAAGCCAGCACCGGAACCGACGTCAACGACACGGGAGCCGGTTTCGAGTCTGCGTAAGGAGAATGGGTTGCCGACCCCGGCAAAGGACTCGACTGCTCGATCCGGCAGCACGTCGACGACCGCTTGGTCGTAGCCGAGGCGGGACGCAAGTGGGCGGCCGGTGTGGAAGTGGTGGGCACCGTGCGGGTCTTCGGCGACGTCGCGGTACTTGTCTCGTACCTGCGTACGAAGGGTCTCGACATCGACGAGAGTTTCGTTGGCCATGTTCATCCTCCTGCTCCGGCGGCGATGGGCAAGCCGGCTCGCTTCCATTCGGGGAAACCGTCCTCAAGCCGGCGGGCAGTGAATCCACGGCGGCGGAGTTGTCGCACGGCCTCGTCGGCGTACACGCTGTACGGGCCGCGGCAGTAGGCGACGATCTCGATGTCCTTGGACAACGAACGAAGCCGGCGCAGCTCGCCGACGGGAATCGACGTGGCACCCGGAATGTGGCCGGCCTCGTATTCGACTGAGGGACGCACATCGAGCACCACCGTGTCACCGGCGCGCAGACGGGCTTCGAGCCCGACTCGGGTCACAGGCTCCAAACCACTGCGGTCACCGACATAGGCGTCTGCGAGTTCGTTGATCCTGGCAACATGTTCGGCGGCGATGTCACGCAAGGCGGCCCACACGTCCGCAACACGATCACTGGCCAGCATGTAGACGATCCGAGTGCCCTCGCGGCGGGTGCGCAGCACACCCGCTCTGGCCATCGCCCGCAGATGGTGTGAAGTGTTGGCGACGCTCTGCCCGATCTCCTCAGCCAGTTGCTCGACCGACCGTTCACCCTGCGCCAGAACATCGACGATCTCCGCGCGACGCCCGCTCGCCAACGCTTTGGCCACCTCGGCGAACGCGTCGAAAAGTGCGTCCTTGGCTGCCCGGTCACTCACCTCGAACTCTCCGTCCCATTGATATTCAAACTACTACTTGAATATTGGTGTGGCAAGAGGTATATTCAAATAGTTCTTTGAATGAGTGAGAAGCGGAAGGGGGGACGTGCAGGTCCACGACTTCGTCGATGAGGGCCTCGGGCATTCGTCGTACGTGATCGACTTCGGTGATGGCACCGCAGCAGTCGTCGATCCGCCTCGGTTTCCGACCGCCCAGGAGGCGCTGGTCGCGTCGCTCGGGCTTCGGCTCGTCTGGACGCTGGACACTCATTCGCACGCCGACTATGTGACCGGCAGCCCTGCGCTCGCTGCTCGGACGGGTGCGACGTTCATCGCTCCGGCCGCTTCGCATCTCGAGTCGTCGCATCGACCGGTCAGCGATGGTGTTCACGTCACCCTGGCGAAAGGTGTCGATCTGGTCGCGTTGGCGACGCCCGGTCACACACCCGACCATCACGCGTATCTGCTCGCGGAGCGAGAGATGCCGATGGCGTTGTTCTCCGGTGGTTCACTGATGGTCGGCACGGTCGGCCGGACGGATCTGTGCGGGTCCGACCTCGCCGTGCCGCTCGCACACGAGATGTTCGCGGGCCTGCGTCGATTCGATCAGTTGCCGGGTGATCTCGCGGTCTATCCCACGCATGGTTCCGGATCGTTCTGCTCGGCACCCGGCGCGTCAGCGCGCACCTCGACCCTCGGCCACGAGCGTGACACCAACCCACTGTTCTCGATCACCGACGAGGATCTGTTCGTCGAGCGGCTGGTCGCCGGGTTCGGCACATTCCCCACCTACTTCTCTCGCCTGCCGGAAGTGAACCGACGCGGACCGACCCGCTACGACTCGCTGCCCCACCTCGCCGCCCTCCGACCTGACGACGTCGAGCGGCAACTCGCCGCAGGAGGCGTCGTGGTCGACGCGCGGTCCGTCGCAGCATTCTCCGCCGGTCACGTGCCTGGTTCGTTGTCGAACACGTTGCGACCAGTGTTCGCCAGTTGGCTCGGCTGGCTCGTCGAACCGAATCGGCCACTCGTGTTCGTCTTCGACTCGGATCAGGATCGGGCTGACCTCGTCCGGCAGTGCCTCGATGTCGGCCACGAGCAACTTGCCGGCGAGCTCGCGGGCGGCATCGACGCATGGACGGGCTCCGGTCGGCCAGTGCGCGCGATCCCCCTCGTCGATCCCGCCGCGATGACCGGCCAGGTGATCGATGTGCGCCAGGCCAACGAGTTTGCGGCCGGTCATGTCCCCGGCGCGATCAACATCGAACTCGGTGCCGTCACCGCAACTCACCTGGCGCCCGGGCCGGTGACCGTCATGTGCGGTCACGGCGAACGGGCGATGACCGGCGCAAGCATTCTCAGCGCTCGCGGGCTCAAAGGCATCGTGGTCCTCGATGGCGGACCGGACACCTGGTCAGCGTCGACAGGCAACCTGTTGGATGTCTCACGATGAGCGCCCCCGCAACCGAGGCACCGCTGCGACTCGGACTCAAGGAGAACATCGCCCAGTTCTCCCTCCTCGTCGGCGTCAACGCGCTCGTCGGCGGCATGATCGGCCAAGAACGCACCGTCCTCCCATTGCTCGCCAAGGAGGAGTTCGGGCTCACCGCGTTCACCGCAACGCTCACGTTCATCGTTGCGTTCGGCGCGGTCAAGGCGGCGACGAACTTCTTCGCCGGAACCCTCTCCGACCGCTACGGCCGCAAACCGGTCCTCGTTGCCGGATGGATCATCGCCTTGCCGATTCCGCTGCTGCTGATGTGGTCGCCGAGCTGGGGATGGGTCGTGTTCGCCAACGTGCTGCTCGGCGTGAACCAGGGCCTCACCTGGTCGACCACGGTGATCATGAAGATCGACCTCGTTGGTCCGGCTCGACGCGGGTTCGCAATGGGCCTCAACGAGGCCGCCGGCTACGGCGCCGTCGCTGTCACTGCACTCGCCACCGGATACATCGCCGAACACGCCGGGCTTCGACCTGAGCCGTTCTTCCTCGGTCTCGCCTATGCCGGCCTCGGGCTCGGCCTGTCGGTGTTCCTCGTGCGCGAGACCCAACCCTACGCCCGCCATGAAGCCGCCAACCACGTCACCACCAACGACACCCACCATCACGATTTGACGACGGGGGAGATCTTCCGGCTCACGTCGTTCACGGACAAGGCGCTGTCGTCGTGCTCGCAGGCCGGGCTGGTCAACAACCTCAACGACGGACTCGCCTGGGGTCTGTTCCCCATCTTCTTCGCCAACGCCGGTCTCTCGATCGGCCAAATAGGCGTGCTCGCCGCCCTCTATCCCGCCGTGTGGGGACTCGGTCAGCT
Source organism: Ilumatobacteraceae bacterium (assembly GCA_031408175.1). Classification (GTDB taxonomy): domain Bacteria; phylum Actinomycetota; class Acidimicrobiia; order Acidimicrobiales; family Ilumatobacteraceae; genus JAENVT01. The sequence goes on along the minus strand of JANOJI010000648.1, from coordinate 662 downwards.
GTACACCGGCGGGCTCTCCGATCGCATCGGCCGCAAGCCGCTGATCGTCGGCGGCATGCTGATACAAGCCGTTGCCATCGCCTGGATCGCGGCCACCGACAGTTTCGCCGGTTGGGCGATCGGAGCGATGGTCCTCGGCGCCGGCACGGCGATGGTGTATCCCACGTTGCTCGCTGCCATCGGCGACGTCGCCCACCCCGCATGGCGCGCCCGCTCGGTTGGTGTCTACCGGCTCTGGCGAGATGGCGGCTTCGCCGTCGGCGCCCTGCTCGCGGGCATCCTCGCCGATCTCATCTCCATCCCCGCCGCGATCTACGCCGTCGCCGCGCTCACCGGCATCTCCGGGATTGTCGTCGCGGTGCGCATGTACGAGACCCACCCGCGATGAACGACCCCGGCTGCGATGCACACTCGATCGACGAGATCCTCGCTGCAGCACGGTCCCGACTCGAACGAGTCGCACCGGAGGCGCTCGAAAGGGAACGCGTCAACGGGGCGGTCATCATCGACATCCGGCCCCTCGAGCAGCGCACGCGAAATGGAGCGCTACCCGGCGCGATCGTCATCGACCGCAACATTCTGGAATGGCGCCTCGACCCGGCATGCGAGCACCACATCGCCGACGTGACCGGCTACGACCTTCGCATCGTGATCGTCTGCAA
>JANOJI010000623.1:0-2452 GCA_031408175.1 Ilumatobacteraceae bacterium | reverse complement strand
CAAGATCGAGACGGCCACCGAGCCGAAGTTCCAAGAACTGTTCGTCGCGGCGATGGCGTTCCCGCACGCCACCGCTCCATCGCCGCACCTCGGTGCGGTGGTCACCCTTCCAGAACGAACCTCACCTGTCGACGCCGCTGGGGGACGTCGACGCCGCAGACAGGAGAACAGGTCATGACGTCTACCGAGCACGGCACCGACGCCGGTACAGGCAGGCGCAGCGGCGGGCGGGCAGGGCGGCAAGCGCTGCGCGCCTCGCATGTTGTGGAAGCCGAGACCTACCTGACCAGAACGATGAAGCCGTTCGAGATCGTCAGCGACGAGGGTCTCGAGATCATCGAGCGCAACGCAGAAACGATCCTCCACGAGGTCGGCGTCGAGATCCGCGACTACCCGTCAGCGCTGCAGGTCTTCGCCGACGCAGGCGCCTCGGTCGAGGGAACCCGCGTGCATTTTCCGCGAGGCATGTGCCGGGAGATCGTGCAAGCTTCCGCGCCACGCGAGTACATCCAGCATGCTCGCAACCCGCTGAGGAACGTGCGCATCGGTGGCGATGCCACAGTGTTCGCGCCGAACTATGGCTCGCCGTTCGCCTACGACATCGACAACGGCCGTCGCTACGCGACGATCGAGGACTTCCGCAACTTCGTCAAGCTCACATACCAGTCGCTGTACCTGCACCACAGCGGCGGCACAGTCTGCGAGCCGGTCGACGTGCCGGTCAGTAAGCGCCACCTCGACATGGTCCTCGCTCACCTGCAGTACAGCGACAAGCCGTTCATGGGGTCCGTCACCGCCGCGAGCAGGGCTCAGGATTCGGTCGACCTGGCTCGCATCGCGTTCGGCGGCGACCTTGCCGATCGCACCGTGATGACCAGCCTCATCAACGCCTCGTCACCATTGGTGTGGGACGGCACGATGCTCGGCTCGGCCGAGGTCTACGCCCGCAACAACCAGGCGTGCATCATCACGCCGTTCATCCTCGCCGGGGCCATGGCTCCGACCACGTCGGCCGGCGTGGCCGCGCAGACGTTGGCCGAGTCGCTAGCCGGCATGACGTTCACCCAATTGATCCGTCCGGGAGCGCCGGTCATCTTCGGATCGTTCGCCTCGTCGATGTCGATGCAGACCGGCGCGCCGACGTTTGGCACACCGGAGCCGGCCATCGTCCTGTACACGATCGCCGCGCTCGCGCGCCGGCTGGGAGTGCCCTTCCGCAGCGGCGGTTCGCTGACCGCGTCGAAGATCCCCGATGCCCAGGCCGCGTACGAGAGCGCGGCCACCCTGTTGCCCACCGTGCTCGGTGGAACCAACTTCGTGCTGCACGCGGCCGGGTGGCAAGAGGGTGGACTGTCGATCGGCTACGAGAAGTTCATCATGGACGAGGACCAATGCGGGATGATGGCCACGTTCGTCAAGGGCCTCGACCTGTCCGAGAACGGTCAGGCGATCGACGCCATCCGCGACAACGGTCCAGGGCAACACTTTCTCGGAACCGCCCACACGTTCGCCAACTTCGAGACCGCGTTCTATCGCAGCAATGTTGCCGACAACAGCAGCTTCGAGCAGTGGACCGAGGACGGCGCGACCGACGCGCCTACGCGTGCAAACGCGATCTGGAAGAAGCGTCTCGCCGAATACGAAAAGCCTCCGATGGACGACGCCATCGCTGAAGAATTGACCGAGTTCGTTGATCGCCGCAAACAGGAGTTGCCCGATGAGTTCGCATGATGCCCGCCGCCGCCTGATCGAGGATGCTCGCTACGAGGTTGTGCCGCTGAAGTCGTTGCACGCCCAGATTCCACATCTGCCGGCGGGTTGTTCGGTGTCGGTCACCTGTTCACCGACGAAGGGCATCGAACCGACTCTCGAGCTCAGCGCCGAGCTCAACGGTTCCGGCCACCACGCTGTTCCACACATCGCCGCCCGCTTGGTCGAGGGTCGCGAGCACATCGAGAAGATCGCCGCCCGTCTCAATGAACACGAGATCACCGAGATCTTTGTCGTCGGTGGCGATCCGGACCCGGTCGGACCGTATTCCGACGGCCTGTCGTTGATGCGCGATCTCCTCCCGCTGTGCCAGACGGTACGGACCGTCGGGGTGCCCGCGTATCCCGATCATCACTCCGCGATTCCCGATACCGCGCTCGACGAGGCGCTGCTGACCAAGCAGGCGTTGATTGCCGAACTCGGGCTGCAGGGTTTCGCCAGCACGCAGATGTGCTTCAACGCCAGGGCGATCGAACAGTGGCTGGTGCGTCAACGCGGGCGCGGCATGCAGTTGCCGATCCATCTCGGAGTGCCAGGGGCCGTGGATCGGACGAAGTTGCTCAGCCTCGGCACTCGCCTGGGAATCGGTTCGTCGCTGCGGTTCCTCCGTAAGAACTCGGGCGCGATCCTGCGGTTGTTCTCGCCCGCCAGCTACGACCCCAACACACTGATCACACCGATC
>JANOJI010000612.1:0-3033 GCA_031408175.1 Ilumatobacteraceae bacterium | reverse complement strand
GCCGCGACGTCCTGGTATTCCTGAGCGAGTTGGAGCTCGCGCTCGGCCTCGAAGTTTTCGAGATCGTCGGAACTCAAAGCGGGTGCTCGATTACACCGATGGAACGCGAACGCTCAGGCGTCGCGCTTTTCCCTGATCTTGGCTGCCTTGCCGACGCGATCGCGCAGGTAGTACAGCTTGGCTCGGCGAACATCGCCTCGCTTGACGACCTCGAGCTTGGCGACCGTGGGGGTGTGAACCGGAAAGGTGCGCTCCACGCCGACGCCATAGCTGATCTTGCGAACCGTGTACGTCTCGGCGACGCCGCTGCCCGAGCGAGCGATGACGTTGCCCTGAAAGACCTGCACACGCTCCTTGTTGCCCTCGACGACCTTGACGTGGACCTTCACCTCGTCGCCGCTCGCGAAGTCGGGCACGTCGGTGCGAATGTATTGGTTGTCAACAAGATCGGTGGACTTCATGGCGCGAAACTCTCTGCTGAGTTGTGGCTGATGGGCGTTGGCTAGATCTATGTGGCTGGCTGCACCAGGGAACGATCAAGGATAGGTGACAGAAGGGAACTCTTCCAACAGTCGCCGGTCAACTTCGCTGAGTCCACCTGCCGCTTCGACCAGGTCGGGGCGGTAACGCAGCGTGCGATGCAGAGCCTGCGCACGCCTCCACCGCTCGATCCTGGCGTGGTCGCCGCCGCGCAGCGTGTCGGGCACAGCCCAGCCGCGAAAGTCTGCCGGCCGGGTGTACTGGGGTTCTTCGAGCAGCCCTGACTCGCCAAAGCTCTCCGAGATCGGGCTGGCGTCGTTTCCCATCGCCCCAGGCAGCAGGCGTACCACCGCCTCGATGACCAGGCAGGCGGCCACTTCTCCCCCGCTGAGCACGACGTCACCGACACTGAGCTCGTCGTCGACGAGATGCTCTCGCACGCGATGGTCGACACCTTCGTATCGCCCACACAGCATGCTGAATCCTCCCAGCCGCGAAAGTTCGTGAGCCATCGCCTGGTCGAAGCAACGACCGCCGGGTCCGAGGAGAAACAACGGTCGCAGCGGCTCGGCTGCCTCAACCGAGGCAAAGATCGGCTCAGCCTTCATCACCATCCCTGCGCCCCCGCCGAACGGGGCATCGTCGACGGTGCGGTGGACATCGGTGGTGTGCTCGCGAAGGTCATGGGTGCGCAGGTCGAGCAGACGGTTTGCTCGCGCTTTGCCCAGGAGGCTCTCGCTGCAGAACGAGTCGACCAGTGCCGGGAAGATGGTGAACACATCGATCTGCACGGTGTGCAAGCCTACGAGGCGATGATCTTTCACATCACCGATTCCCCCACGTGGGAGGTTTCCCAACAGCAAGGATTCCACACAGGCTCGACGCGCGGCATCGATCTGGCCGAAGAGGGCTACATCCACTGTGCCACCGCCGAGCAATGGCCCGGAGTGGTCGAGCGTTACTACTCCGACGCTTCAGATCTCGTCTTGTTGCAGATCGATGAACAGTTCTTGACGTCGCCGCTGGTCTACGAACAACTGCCCGGCGCGCCTGAACCGTTCCCCCACGTCTACGGACCGATCAACCTTGGTGCCGTGGTGACGGCCGAACGGCTGAACAGCGCGGGTCTGTAGGCACGGTCGATCGCCGAGCGCGACGAAGGCCAGCACCGCGCCCGCTCCGAGGAGCAAGATCGCGAGCTGGCCTCCGTCTAGCTAGTTGCCTAGCTACCCGCCATGTTGCTCAGCGGACGCCGAAGCGGCGTCGACCGAGCAACATTGCACCGCCGAGCAGTATGCCTCCGAAGCCGAGGGCGAGCATCTCGTTGAGATGTCCGGCCCCGGTGCGGGGCAGCTGGACTACGACTGCATCGGGGGTGACCGTAGGCACGGGCGGCGAACTGGCCACCTGTGGATCTGAAACCGGCACGCCAACCTGGGCCGAGAGATCACAGACCGTACCGGCTCTCACCGGCAGGCAGCTGAGCTCGAAGCCGGTGCCGAGACCGCTGAGCACGGCATCGGCCGAGTAGGCGCCGTGCACCATGGCCTGGTTGACGATCGTGCTTCCAACAGCAACGGTGGAATCGACGTTGACAATCACCGTGATCAGGCTGGTGACTGCACCTGGCGCCAATGCGCCGCTCATCGTGCACGTCAGCAACTGCGGACGTGTTGTCTCTGCCAGCTGGCACTGCCCCGCCCCGCCGGCAACTGATGCAGACACCAGTTCCATCATGCTCGGCAGGCGGTCGGTGACCACGACCGGATTGAGCGTCAGCCCACCCGTGTTTGTGGCCTGCAGGGTGTAGGTGATCCGTCCACCGGGCACCACGGTGGCCGAGGATGTCGTCTTGTCGATCTGCACGGCCGCGTAGCCGTTGGTCACAACGACTTCGACGGTCTCGCCGAGATGACCCGACAGCTTGAACTGATCAGGACTGATAGCGCTCGTGCTGGCAGTGCCCTTGACGATCTCTTCGATCTTGTAGTCGATGCCTGTCGGGTCGAGCGTCGACGGCAGCGTGATGGTCTTGCTCTCGTTGGCGTTGATGTCGAACGTGAGCTCCTCCACATAGCTGTCGCCCACGAGCCGCGAGACTCGAATGGTGTACTTCTCGCCCGTCGCCGGCTGGCCGAGGAGCTCCTTGGTGAACTCCACGGTGCGCTGGCAAGCGGCTTCAGAAGCCGCCGCCTGGGCGATGACCGCACCATTGTGCAGAAGTACGAGAGGTGCAGACGTCGAGTTGATCATCGTCGCTTGTACCGCCGGCACGGTGGCGCTGCCACCATTCCAGGTGACAGTGACGTCGGTGCTCTCGGTGTTGGTGATGGTGAACCAATGACTGGAGCCCTCGCCGGTGCCCGAGTTGCAGACTGCCGTGACACCAAAGACGGGGTCGCAGTCAGACTTGACGACGATGTCCTCCTCCGGTTCGCCGTTGACAAGGACTGTGATGGCGTTCTGACCGTCAGCGAGCGGGCCGACCACCACGGTCTGCGATGCACCTGGGATGAGTACGTACTCGGTGCCGTTGATGGTGAACGTCACGTC
>JANOJI010000610.1:0-5676 GCA_031408175.1 Ilumatobacteraceae bacterium | reverse complement strand
TACCGCCGACGTCCAGCGCCTCCACGACCTCAGCGTCCACGTCCACGTCGACTACGCCGGCGACCACATCGACGATCACGCCCGCCACATCCACGGTGGTTCCACCGACGGTCATCGAAGAGCGGGTGATCGGCCAGTCAGTTCAAGGACGCGACATCACCGCCTACCGGATGGGAACACCAGGAGGCCGGGCCGTGGTGCTCGTCGGCGTCATCCACGGCGATGAGGCCAAGGGCTATCAGATCACCCAGCTGATCCGTACCCAGCCGGCACCGCCGGGCATCGATCTGTGGATCATCGACAGCCTCAATCCCGACGGGCAGGCCGCCGGAACTCGCCACAACGCCAACGGCGTCGACCTCAACCGCAACGTGTCGTACAACTGGACGTACATTCCACTGGTGATCGAAAACGGCGAGTACTCGGGCGAAGGGCCGGCTGATCAGCCCGAGACCCAGGCGTTCGAGGCGTTCATCACCGAGATCCAGCCGCGGATCACCATGTTCTGGCACCAGGACGCCAACCGCGTCTCCGTCGGCGGCGCGCGCCGGGAGATCTCCACGCAATTCGCTGAGATCGTCGGGCTGACCACGGCGTCAACGCCGTGCACCGGCGGCTGCACGGGCACAGCAACCCAGTACGTCAATCACGCAGTCAGCGGCGGAACCGCATTCATCGTCGAACTGCCCGGCAACGATGCCGTGACTTCGGAGATGATCAGCCTGCATGCCAAGGCAACCCGGGACGTGATCACTCTGTGAGTTGCCTTGTCAGTCACGACCCTTTGCCTGGCGACCGAGGGCACGCTGGATGTCGCGTTGCGCATCTCGTTCAGCCAAGGCGTTTCGTTTGTCGGCTTTCTTGCGGCCGCGGGCCAAGGCTAGTTCGACTTTGACCCTGCCGTCTTTGAAGTAGAAGGCCAATGGAACCAACGCCAGTCGCTCCTGGGCCACTTCGGCGGCGATGCGTTGGATCTCGCGAGCGTGCAGCAACAACTTGCGTGACCGGTCAGGTTCGTGGGCCCCGACGCCGTGGGCGTTCGTGTAAGGCGGGATGTGAATGCCGTCGAGCCAGATCGCGCCGTCGAGCACCCGGGCGTAGGCGTAGGCATCGGCCATCTGGAGGTGGCCGAGACGCAGGCTCTTCACTTCGCTGCCCTGCAACACGATGCCGGTCTCGATGGTGTCGAGGATCGAGTAGTCGTGCCGCGCCTTTCGATTGCTGGCGATGAGCTTGCGGTCTGCGGAGCCCGGGCTGGACGGTGACATCGCCCGTGAGGGTAGCGGTCGCCTGGTCAGCGACCGCCTCGCTACCCTTCGGCCGATGCTTGCGTTCGCCAACGGTGCCTTTGCCGAAATGATCGGACACACCTACGACGGCTATCCGTTGGAGGCGTGCGGGCTGCTGGTTGGCAAGGGGGATCAGGTTCGCCGTTTCATCGCCTGCACCAACGAGGCCGCATCAGCGCGGATCTACGCGATCCCAGGCAAGGAACTGCTGCGCGCCGAACGGGCGGCAGAGGCCGACGGCATGGAGATCATCGGCGTGTTCCACAGCCACACACACAGCGAGCCGTATCCCAGCCCGACGGATGTCGAGCAAGCGCCCGACCCCGGCTGGCACTACGTGATCGTGAGCCTGAAGCGTGAAGCGCCCGAGACGCGCAGCTACCGCATCGTCGACGGGACGATTGCGGAGGAGCGCGTCGCCGTCGGCTGAGATAGAATCCCGACAGGATTGATCAGGTTGATCGGAATAGATGATCAACCACCGGTTGTTGGGGGTGGTGATGGTTCCTTTCGAAAGCGTGCTCGACATGATCGGCAACACGCCGATGGTCGACGTCAGTCGCCTGTCGCCGAACCCCGATGTGCGCATCGTCGCCAAGTTGGAAGGGCAGAACCCGTTCGGCTCGGTCAAGGACCGCATTGCCAAGTCGATGATCGAGCACGCCGAGAAGGGCGGCCACCTTCGGCCCGGCCAGACCATCCTCGAGCCGTCGAGTGGCAACACCGGCATCGCCCTGGCCGCGATCGCCCAGTTGAAGGGCTACCCGATCAAGATCCTGCTGCCCGACAGCGTGTCGATCGAACGCCGCCAGATGCTGGAAGTGTTCGGTGCCGAGGTCATCTTGACCCCCGGCGAGGAGGGCAGCAACGGCGCCGTTCGCCGGGCCCAAGAGATGGCCACTGCGAACCCCGACTGGTGCTTCCTCTATCAGTACGGCAACGATGCCAACCCGCTCGCCCACTACGAGGGCACCGGGCCCGAGATCTGGCGAGATTGTCCGGAAATCACCCACTTCGTCGCCGGTCTCGGCACCAGCGGCACGTTGATGGGCACGGGCAGGTACTTGAAGGAACAGAACCCGGCGATCAAAGTGATCGCGATCGAGCCACCATTGGGCGAGCGCGTCGAGGGGCTGCGCAATCTCGACGACGGCTACATCCCGCCGGTGTTCGAACAGTGGTACGGCTTTGATCTGCTCGACCGCAAGCGAGTGGTTCGACCGCGCGAGAGTCTCGAATGGACCCGCCGCCTGGTCAGTGAGTGCGGGGTGTTCGCCGGGATCTCGTCGGGTGCCGCAATGGCGGGCGCCGCCAAGGTCGCTAGCGAGATCAGCGAGGGTGTCATTGTCTTCATCGTCAGCGACGCAGGTTGGAAGTACCTCTCCACGGGGGCCTACACCGACGACCTCGACGAAGCCGAGAAGCAGGCCGAACGGACTATCTACTTCTAGTTGCGCCCACCCTCCGGGCCAACCTCGGTATGGTATGGCGATGAGATTGACGGGACCCAAGGTGTTCGCCCTGACGCTCCTGGTGATGGCGGGTCATGTGGTCGTGCCGAGCCTCGGGGCAGCGGTGCCCACTGTCGAGGCCGCGTTCATCACCGGATCGTCGGCGTACGAGGCTGTGGCGCCGGAACGCCTCGCGGATACCCGCCCGGAAGAGGGCTCATTCGGGTTCACCCGCCTGTCCGATCAGGTGGTGCGAGTGCAGGTGGCCGGGAGAGCGGGTGTGCCCGTAGGCGCATCCGCCGCAGTGCTCACTGTCACCGGAGTCAACACGACCGCAGCCGGCTACGTCACGGTCTATCCGTCAGGTACCAATCTGCCAACGGCGTCGAATGTCAACTTCGACGGCGCCGGTCAGGTGATGGCCAACATGGTCACCGTCAAGCTCGGTGTCGATGGCGCGGTCGACGTGTACATGCAGCGTCCGATGGACGTCGCAGTCGACGTGTCGGGCGCGTATGTGCCCGTGAACGGAAATGTGAGAAGCGGACGCCTGGTGACGCTCGCCTCGGGCGCGTTCCGGGTACTCGACACGAGAGACCGCGGCGCTGGTGTCGGGGGCACGGCCACCGAGTATGTCGACGTGAGCTCTGCCGGGGTTCCAGCCGATGCTGTTGCGGTCGTCGTCAATCTCACGGCGACCACGACCGGCACGGGATTCTGGACGGCGTTCCCGCTCGGTGAGTCGCGCCCGAATGCGAGCAATCTCAACATCGATCGACCCGGCCAGACGCGCGCGGGCCAGGCGATCGTGCTGTTGTCCGGCGTGGCGGCGTTCAACGTGTACAGCCAGGGTGGCGGTCACCTCATCGTTGACGTTGCAGGTTGGTTCACCGGAGAGACGGCACCCCTGACGACCGACGGCCTGTTCCTGCCCTCCAACCCCACCCGGCTCGTCGATTCGAGGAGCTCATTTGTCATGCCGACATGGGGTGGCAGCACGGTCGAGTTCCCCGTCTATGGGCCGAGCGGGCAGGTCTCCGCTGTTGCAGTCAACATCACCGGCACCCAGTCGATGAACGCCGGCTTCGTGACGGCGTTCCCATCGGGTGTCTCCCGTCCGCAGGCGTCCAATCTCAATGTCGACAGGTGGGATCAAACGATCGCCAACCATACCGTCGTCAGAGCCAGCACCCGAGGCATCAGCCTGTATACACAACACGGTCTGCACCTGATCGCCGACTTGAACGGTTGGTACCTCGGACCGCCGTCGGCCGCTTCCCTGCCGCCTCCGATCAACCCCTTCTACGGCCCGGCCACGGCGCGGAGTTTGCATGTCAACAACATCGGATTGGCCACCGAAGTCGGCACCGGCACCAATCTCGACGCCGTTGCCAATCTCGGAATCGCCGCTACATGGAATGGGGCCGCCGAACTGGCGAGGCCCGGCAACATCGTGCTGTTCGGGCACCGCACAACGCACGGTGCACCGTTCCGATACATCAACGAGGTGCCGATCGGTGGTTCGATCAGTTTGGTCGGCGACGACGGCCATTCGTACAACTACACGGTCGTGCGTCAAGACGTGACCGCCCCGAACTTCAACGTCATCAACAACATCGGCACCCGTTCCGGGATGGCCACGGTGCAGTTGGTTGCGTGCACGCCACCCGGCTCGGTGCGTTTCCGCCACGTCACCACTGCACGGTTGACCAGCGTCACCTGACCGAGCGCGTGAGCGCCGGCCGCTACCGCCCGAGTACGAGCAGCAGCAAGCCGGCAACGACCACGACGGCGGCGCCAATGCGCCGCGCCGCCTGACCCTCGCCAAGGTAACGGGCACCCACAAACGCGGCGATCACCACGCTGGATTCGCGAAGGCACGTGACGTATCCCACCGGTGCTCGTTGGAAGGCGATCTGCACCAGGGCGTACGTGATGCCGGATGCGACACCCATCGTCACGAAGCGACGCCAATAGAGGCGCATCGCCGTAACCATGTCGCCCCTGCGTCCGGTCGCCAGCGCATACACGCTCGTCGTTGTCGTGAGGCACACGAATGACGCCGCCGCATACAGCGGCGTATCGACGCTGCGGATCCCCTTGGCGTCGACGACCGAGTAGATCCCGATGGTGACGGCAACTCCCAGGGCGACGATCACCTGTGCCGAGGCCCCACGGCCGGCGAGCGCAATCAAGCCGATCGCCGCGATCACCATGCCCACGACCCCTACAGGACTGAAGGTGTCGCCCAACAGCGCGATGCCGCCGAGCCCAGCTATCAACGCTCCGCCCCCGCGAGCTATTGGATAGGCCAGTGAGAAATCGCCGACGCCGTAGGCCTTGGCCAGCAGTATGCAATACGGCAGGTGGGTGATGCCCGACAACGCGGCCCACACAAATCCGCGAGCTGGAATGCCGCCGCCGGCCACCAGCACGACGGCTGCCAGCACGCCGGCGACGAAGAACTGCCCCCACAGGGCGATGAACCGATCACCGACCGATTGTTTGACCGAGAGGTTCCACATTGCGTGCAAGACCGCAGCCACGAGCGCCAGAATGGTTGCCGTCAGCATCAGGTGGTCGAGCGTAGAACGCCGAGGCCGACGTAGCCTGGCCCATCGATATGGATGGCGAGAAGGCCCGACCGATCGGGATGTTCGACAGTGGGTTCGGTGGACTCACCGTTGCCCGTGCCGTGATCGACCTGCTTCCTTTCGAGAACCTCGTCTACATCGGCGACACTGGGCGCTACCCGTATGGGCCGCGCCCGCAAGAAGAGGTGCGCCAGTTCGCGCGAGAGCTGGCCTGGAGCCTGGTCAAGCAACATGATGTCAAGGCGGTCGTGGTGGCGTGCAACACGGCATCGGCGGCGGCGCTCGACGTGCTGCAGCAGGAGTTGCCCGTGCTCGTCGTCGACGTTGTCGAGCCTGGGGCGC
>JANOJI010000601.1:0-5847 GCA_031408175.1 Ilumatobacteraceae bacterium | reverse complement strand
GACCGCCGCAACCGGTCACAGCCGCGTAAGTAGAAACGAGGAATTCCCCACCCCATATCCATCTTGCCAGCCGAAATTCCTGAGCGTCGAGAATTTCTGGTGAATCCATTTGGACGAGTCGCCTTTTAGAAACTGTGCAATCTGGAAGGGAGCGATGGTTGGTGGCGCGGTCACCAGGGCATGGATGTGGTCTTCCACGCCTCCCACTTGCAAAGCCGTCATCCGGTGCTTACGAGCAATGCCACCAATGAATTCCCATATCCTTTGCTCAATGCCGGGCACAAGCCAAGGCTCACGATTCTTGGTTGAGAAGAGAACATGATAGTGAAGAGAGGTGTAAGTATTAGCCATCCGAACTCCTTTGTGAACCGTCAAATAGTCGCTGAGGCGCCGGCGATATTCGAACGCATTGGCGCAAAGTGTTCAAAGACCAATCACATTCCGGACGTTCGTGCACGAAGCAAGACTTCTTGCGTAGTTCTAAAGGCGGACATTTGACTCAAGGATGGATTGAACTCGTTCACTGCACTCACCTCCTTCGGTGTCGGCCAGTTCCATTGGTCACTGCGCGGTGACGGCAGTGTAGATGTTGGTGGCGCTCTGATAGCGAGGCTGAAGCGGCGTTGGCCGTTGATGAGAAACGACGTCTCGATGGGGCGATTTCTGACCCCAACGAGTGGACGGAGCTGGGCGATCGATCGTCGAAACTCGTGACCATCGAGCGACACCGGATCGCTACGGTGGTCTTCGAAGGTACCCGTCATGCGAAACGCCAGCGTCGGAATGCCGATATGACTGCTCAGCTCGTTGCTCTCGGTTTCGATGCGAACGATCCGCTCCGGCTGGCGCGCTTCTGGGCCGAGACGCTGCGCTGGGATGTCGGTGACGAGACCGGTGACGTGGTCAGTCTCGTGCCGACCGATGGCACGAGGTTCCGGATCGATTTCGGGCCTGTCCCGGAGCCGAACGGGACATCGGCGAACCGACTCCACCTCGACGTGACGACCACATTCTTCGACGACCACACGGAAACGGTCGAGCGATTGATCGAGCTGGGTGGCCGACACATCGACATCGGTCTTGGCCCAGAGGACGAACATGTCGTGCTCGCCGACCCCGAGGGCAACGAGCTCTGCATCATCGAGGCGATCAACAACTTCCTGTAGATCCCGGCGTGGACGGGATTCGTGGCCGAGGAGGCATCGGGGGGCGCTACCGGTGCGCGTGGCGGCACCGCATGTCGCGGTGCCGCCACCCGGTGATAGACCGTCGGTGGACGATTACTTGTGGGGTTGGTCGTAGTGGGCTTGCAGGTTGCCGCCCGCGAGAACCTGGAGCGGCACGTCGAGCACCACGTTGGCCGGGTTGGCGGTGTTGTAGATGCGCAACGCCGCCCGATCGGACGAGCCGGGCTCGCCGTAGTCGACGAGTGTGAACTCGATCGTGTAGCCGTCGGTACCGTTGTAGCGGCCAGTCCCCACGCCGATGAGCGTGTCGAGCGGTGCCGGCGGCGGAGCCTGGATGATCGCCGGGTCGTCGGAGCATTCGACGGTCGTCAGGTGCTCGGTCATGTGGAACCTGTTGCCGCCCCAGTTGACCTGGAGGTTGTTCGACAGCAACAGATCGCAGTGGATCGTCAAGCCACGCGTGACCCGTGCGTCGCCGATCCTGATCTGGAAGCCGCCACCGGTGAAGCGCCCGGTCGACAGATCGACCACGCAGCCCTGTTCCGGGATCGTGACGTACACCGGCGTGCCGGCCCCGCCGCCCTCAGCGCCGTTGCCCCAGTTACCGACCGCGACGGCGTTCACCTCGACCGTGTCACCGGGACCCTTGCCAGCTGGGGCTGGCGCCGACCCGGAGAACGAATAGGTCGGAGCATCGTACGCCCCGCTGTCCACGACCACGCCATCGAACGTGATGTCGATGCGCGAGTTCTGGCGCGACGGATCGTTGGTCGGATCGCCACCAAAGCCACCCCACGCCGTCGACGTGAAGCTGATCACCGCAGCACCGTCCTCGCAGACCGCCTCCGCCGTGATCTCCGGATGGTGCGCAGACGCCACACCTGCCGTTAACGACAACGTCGCGGCCATCACACCGACAGCCGCGACTAAGCGCTTGATCATCATGTCATTCCTCCGTCCAGGACTCTCGCTGAGTTCCCCAAGTACCTTCTACCACGCAGTGTGCTAATCTGGCAAGTTCGGCCACTGACCGTGGCCATCGCGCCACCGCGGAACGAGGCGGTGCTGTGGGCGAAGGGTCGCGGGTTGATCGCCGGGGAATCGGGGCTGTTGCTGTGGGACTTGGCCGATGTGAACCCGCGCAAAATCCACATCGCCGTCCCACCGGGGTACAGGCCCCGCCGAGCCGGCGGAGAGCTCTATGAGATCCACCACGTCTTGGTCGAGGCCGCGGACCGCGACGAGGTGCATGGCGTGCCGGTGATGTCTCCCGCACTTGCAATCCGACAGGCCATCGACTGGGGTGTTGCCGGCGACATGATCGAGCAGGCCGTCCGGCGCGCACAAGCGCGCGAACACATCGGAACGCAGACGGCGGCACGGCTCCTCGTCTGCCTCTACGACCGCTCGTTGCCCGACAACCACGGTGGCGGCGATGGCCACTGACCGTCGGCCCGGCAACCTGGCAGTGAGCCGGCCGCACTGACGTCCTCCGAGGGCCGAGGTCGGGGTGAGAGTCGCCGGCTTCCTGCTCGCCAAGTCGGCTGCAGCGCGTGCGGGAAGGACCTCTTTGCTTGCCGCTGGTCAACGGGTTGTCAACACCACGATGGCGTAGGCGGCATCGGACGATCGCGCGACCCTCCGAGGTTTCCACCCGAGTTCCCATGAAGAGTCGGCGCTAGGGTGACCCGATCGAAGCTCCCGACACCACGCAGGTGGGCCGCTCCCGTACTCCGATGGCTCTTCCGTCGACGATGCGGGCGGCGGTCGTGCATCGGCTCGGCGACCGCTTGGCGGTCGAGGAGTGGCCGGTGCCCGAGCCGGGGCCGGGGGAGATCTTGATCCGGGTGATCGCCTGCGGGGTGTGCCACAGCGACGTCCATGCTGTCGACGGTGACTGGGTTCCGCCGCCCAACCTTCCGCTGATCCCCGGGCACGAGGTGACCGGCCGGGTCGTCGGCCTCGGGCGGGAGGCAGACGGTGTGGCGGTCGGCGATCTCGTCGGCGTTCCGTGGATGTTCTGGTCGTGCGGCGTGTGCGAGTGGTGCCTGGTCGGGATGGAGACGATCTGCCCGTTCACCGAGGCTACCGGCTACTCAAAGCCGGGTGGCTACGCGGAGTACATGGTCGCCCCGGCGGCGTTCGTCGCCCGGCTGCCCGATACGGTCGATCCGGTGGCGATCGCTCCGATCCTGTGCGCCGGCGTTACGACATACCGAGGGCTGAAGCGGACCGGCGCCCGGCCAGGCGAGTGGGTGGCGATCCTCGGCATCGGGGGGCTCGGCCACGTCGCCGTCCAGTACGCCCTGGCGATGGGACTGCGGGTCGTCGCCGTCGACATCGGTGCCGACAAGCTGGCGCTCGCCCGGTCGCTCGGCGCCGAAGTCGCCATCGACGCCTCCTCCGGTGACGCCGTCGTCGCGGTGCGAGACGCGGTCGGTGGCGCCCACGCCTCGCTCGTCACAGCCGTGGCGCCGATCGCCTTCCAGCAGGCCGTGGCGATGCTGCGGCCTGCCGGTACAGCGGTCTTCATCGGCCTGCCGGGCGGCGCCTCCGACGAGATCCGCTCGTCGATCGCCATGGTCGTCAATGGCGAGTTGACAGTGCGGGGCTCAAATGTCGGTACCCGCGCCGACCTGCAGGAGGCCATCGACTTCGCCGTGCGCGGACACGTCGCCGCCACCGTAGCCAGCGCTCCCCTCTCGCAGATCAACGACATCTTCGATGACCTGCGCGCCGGTCGCGTCGTCGGCCGAATCGTCGTCACGCCCGACTGATCGAACGAGATAGCGTTCTGCCCGCTGGTGCGACGGCGGCGCCGAGGGACGTGACGACATCGGTTGTGCCGCCTTCGTGTCGACGGTTCTCAGCAACCAGCGGGGCTCCTGACGGCTGCGGGTCGACAACCCGAAGTTCGCAGGTCCTCATCCTGGCCCGCCAACAAGGTGGAGGGCCCGGAATCACCGAGTTCCCGGGCCTTCTGCGTTCTCCGGCGCAGCCCTACCGGAAAAAGCCGTTCCTTCGGGCGCCGGTGCGCCGGAATGTCGGAGTCACCGCTGAACGGTGGATCCTGGCCGACCACGAAGCGCTGGCACGTCTGCGTGACCCTCAGAGCAGGCGGTGCTCGCGGGCGGCTTGCACGGCGGCATGCCGGCTGGTGACAGCGAGCTTGCGATAGATGGCGTTGCACTGCGTCTTCACCGTGTTCGGCGACACGTAGAGCTCGCGTGCGATCTCGGGGAGCGAGAGCGTGGATGGCAGGTAGCGCAGCACGGCCATCTCCCGCTGGGAGAGTTGCTCCACCAGGCCGGCCGTGGGGGCGGGGCGTGATCGGGCGACCCGGTGCCTGGCAGCGACTCGCTCCAGCATTGGAAGGGTGATGCCGGGGTCGGCGCACTTCTTGATCATCTGTTGAGCCTCGCCGAGCAGGTCGTGTCCGCGATCGGAACCCTCCCGCAGCAGCACGTCACCGGCCATGGTCAGAACGAACACCAGGCCCAGCATCGTGCTTGTCCGATGGGCGAGCACTACGGCGTGTTCGGCATCGGCTGTCGCCGTCTCGCCGGACGGACACGTCGCCGCCCGGATGGCGACCGCCGGCGCGATGCCGTGGTATTCGCCGAGTCCGGAGGTCGCGGCGAAGTCGAGTGCGCGCTGCGCTGCAGCGCGGGCCGCCTCGTCGCCGGCGCTGTGGAACTCGACGATGGCGGCTGCGACGAGGGCCATGGCATGCGCGGTCACCCGCTGCTCGGCATGGGTGCGCGCGAGTGCGATAGCGAGAGCCGCGTGTGCCTCCTCCGGCAGACCCGCCCACGCGAACGCAGCCCCTGTCGCAGTTGTCAGCTCGCTGGGACGCGCCTCGACGGCACCCGCAGCGATGACTTCACGCGCGCCGGCGAGCGCCGTGGCGACGTCGCCCTTGCCGAGGGCGAGGTTGATGCGCAACGGCATGGTGCGCATCGGGTCCACGTCGGCCGGCAGCGTGGCCGTCGCCCGATCCAGGAGATGCTGGGCTTCCTCGTAGCGGCCGGTGAGGTAGCGGTCCCAACCGGACAGGAGCGAGCAGATCGCATCGAGTTCGCCGCCGGCGGACAATCGTCCGAGGATGTTGCGCAGCGTCCGCAGCTGGCCGCTGCCCAGTAGGTCAGGGCCGACGAGGCGCATCAGGTACATGGCCTGGTCGCGGTCACCAGCGGCCAGCAGGTGGTCGACGGCGGCGGCCGGGTGGTCGGACGTCTCGAACCACGCGGCGGCGCGCCGGTGCAGGTCGGGCAGGCGGTCCGGGATCGAGCGTCGCGCCTCGAGTAGGAGCATGTCGCGGAACAGGTGGTGGTACCGGTACCACTCGCCCACGGCGTCGAGCCGGATCACGAGCTGGTTGCCGGCGGCGAGACCGTCGAGCCAGCGGGCCCCGTCGCCCGAGCCCGTGACAGCATCCAGCAGTGGTCCCGACAGCCGGTGCAGCACGG
Organism: Ilumatobacteraceae bacterium; assembly: GCA_031408175.1. Taxonomy (GTDB): domain Bacteria; phylum Actinomycetota; class Acidimicrobiia; order Acidimicrobiales; family Ilumatobacteraceae; genus JAENVT01. Next base: position 191 of record JANOJI010000601.1, on the reverse strand, counting down.
CCGCCTCCACCATCCGGCGACGTTCTTCCTCGTCGAGCACGGCGAGGAACTCGTCGGTGAGATAGCCGGCGACCAGTTGGTCGTCGCCGCGGAAGGTCTGGACGAAGCGATCGGCGTCGTCGGTGCGCTCGAGCGACAGCCCGGCGAGCACGAGCCCCGCGGCCCAACCCTCGGTGCGCTCGCACAGGTCG
>JANOJI010000592.1:0-2933 GCA_031408175.1 Ilumatobacteraceae bacterium | reverse complement strand
CCCGATGCAGGCGGGCGATCGTGTGTTGATGTCGTTCCCCGCCGCCAATCGCGATCCGCGGCAGTTCGACAACCCCGACGACGTCATTCTCGATCGCGAGCACAATCGCCATGTGGCCTTCGGGGCCGGAATACACCGCTGCGCCGGGTCGAACCTGGCCCGGCTGGAGCTGCGTGTTGCGCTCCAGGCGTGGATGGAACGGATCCCCGAGTTCGAGCTCGTCGACCCTGAGGCCGTCACTTGGGCCGGCGGTCAAGTCCGCGGCCCTCGCCGCTGCCTCGTGCATTTCGGGTGATCGACGTACCCGTCGCCGACCCGTGGTTCGTCTGTGAACACATCGGAGGTGGCATCAGGACGGCTCCCTACTCGACGAACTGGACGGATCGGACATCGACACCTATGTGTCGACGATGAGGCGGCTCCGCGACTTGCCCGTGACCGTCGTGCACGGTGGGCACGAGCCGAGCTTCGGACGCGATCACCTCATCGAGATCTGCGACGACTATCTCGCCCGTCGAGGTTGAGTCGAACGAGCCTGACGATCATGTGATGACGAGGTTCGCCACCATGCCCTGCTCGACGTGATCGGGGATGTCGCAGTACAACTCGTACGTGCCGGCAGCGAGCACACCGAGCTCGATCGTGAAGCTGCCGCCCGGCTGCATGTCGCCGCTGATCGGCCCGCGCCGGATGCCGACGTTGTGCACGATTCCGCCCTGATTGACCGCCTGAAGCCGCACGGCGCCGGCCGGTGCGGTCAAGTCTCCAAAGATGGTGTAGTCGCCGAGCCCGACGTTCAGCGTGGTCCCCGCATACGGTGCCGTCGTCTCGGTTTTGCCATCGCCACCCGCCACCACAACGATCAGCACAACCACCATCGCCAGCACCACAGCGCTGCCCACCGCGATGATTCGGTTCCGCGTCCGCGCCCGACGTTGTTGGTACCGCTGGGCCCGCCTCGATGGGTACGAGCCCGCCTGCGGTGTCTTTGGTTGCTTCGTTGCGGTTCCCACGGGTCGCAGTATGCCGAAATCGAGTCATCGGACGTAGGGCACAAAGTCACACGTCGCGGGAAACCTTCGGGTCAGCGGTGCGCTGATCTCCGGTCGTTTCGTCGTCTGTGTCAGCGACTAGAACGAATGTCGCTTTGTGAGCTGACAGGGAAGGTCGAATGGACCATCGGGCGATGCCTGCATCAACACTGGAACGCTCTCCGACCACGCGGATGAGATCATCCGCAGCGTCGTCCCCGCAGCCGACGAGCTACGAGGCGAGCCCGGTTTGACCGTGCGATCGCAGCAGATCGTGGAGGCGAGTGGCATCGGTCGGCCCGGCGGCGGTCGAGTCGAGGAAGTCGGTCAGGTTCGAGACGAACTGTTCCGGCGCCTCGACATGGGGAAAGTGACCGACCCCTTCGAGGATGGCGAGGCGGCTACCTGGTATCGCCTCGTGGGCGGCATACGCATGGCGTACCGGGATGATGGGGTCGCTGTCCCCCCAGATGATCAAGGTCGGCAGGTGAGCGGCGAGGTACAGCCGATCGAGAGCGCTGACGGTCTGCCCGCCTGGCTCGATCACACCCCGGATCGTGCGCACGAACGCCTTGCGATTCTCCGCACCTGCGAGTGAGGCGTAGGCGCGCCACATCTCCGTGAGGTGCGGCGCTTGGAGACCTCGGCGGGAGAGGAAGCGGCCGACGGCGAGACCACCATCGGCAACAGTCCTGGGAAACATCAGTGGCATCAACTGCTCGGCACCGGGAAGCGTGAGGAGCCGAAGCAGCCAGCTCACCTCCCGGCCAAGCCCGCCGCTACCCACCAGCACCAAGCGGTCGCACAGTTCGGGGTGCTGGTACGCGAGCTGCATCGCAACTCCACCGCCGAACGACTGGCCGACAATCGTCGCCCTCGGCACATCGAGTGCGGCCAGCAGATCCCGTAGCCCGCTGGCGAACGCGCCAAGTGAGTAGTCCCCCATCGGCTTGGCTGATTCTCCGTGGCCCAGCAGATCCGGAGCGATCACATCGTGGCGACGGGCGAGGTCGGGCATGACGGCCTGCCAGGTACGCGAGCTGCCGGCCAGACCATGCAGAAGGAGAACAGTTTCGCCCTGGCCACCTCGCCTGTAGCCGACATCGTGGCCGTGTATGACGACATGCGACAGCGGGAACAACTTCACACCGTCACTCTCGCCGATCGGACTCATCGAGACCAAGAGCCCTAGGTCACAAAACAGCAGGCGCTGTATCAGTAGCCAGGGTCACTGGGCCAATTCGGTTGGAAAAGGTGCCACTGCTCAGGAGCTCGGCGGATCAGGAACTCGAGTTCCCTCGCCAACGCCTGCGTGACCCTGCCGACGTCGTCACGAAGGCCACCACGCCGAACGGTCGGCACCGCGGGGCGCACCAGCGTGTGGTGGCCGTTGTACCTGGCGGTGAAGTAGCAGCCGACCGGCAACAACGGCGCGCCCGTTCGGATCGAGAGCGTTGCCGGGCCGGCGGGCAGCGTGGTGCGTTCACCGAAGAACTCGACCTCGACGCCGGAGCGGTCGAGATCGCGATCGCAGAGCAGGCACACTGCCTCGTTGGCTCGAAGCGCTTTGAGCACCGCCGGGCCTGCCTTCGGACCCGTCGGCACAACGGTCATGCCCAGCTCTTGACGCAGCTCGACAAACCAGTCGAACAGTTCTGGCGGATCGAGCGCCTCGACCACCACGGTCATCTTGAATCCTTGGTCGGTCATCCATCGACCTGCCCACTCCCACCCGCCGAGGTGCGGCAGAGCGAGGATCACTCCATTGCCTTCCTCCAACCCGTCGAGCACCTGCTGCCATCCATCGATCGTGAACGGTCGAGCCACCGCTGCGCTCGACATGGATGGCAACCGAAAGCTCTCGACGTAGTAGCGCGCGTAGTAGTCGAATGCCTGCTGCAC
>JANOJI010000586.1:0-2945 GCA_031408175.1 Ilumatobacteraceae bacterium | reverse complement strand
GGCGGCCGCCACGCCGAACCCCAGTAGCGCCAACAGTCCGGCAGCCACAAAGCCTCCGACCGCGGACCACAGTTGCAGGCGCCGCTGCCCCGAGCGACGGTTGACGGCCAGCAGGGTGACGGCTAAGACCGGCACGACACCGATCGCTGCGGTGACCCCGAAGTGCCACACATTGCCGAGCCTCGCCAGCACCTGCACCAGCACACCCACCACCGAGGCCGTCACTACCGGCCGCATGGTGCCCCGCCAGTGGTGAATCCACGGAGCGGTGGCGATGGCGGAGATGCATAGGGCCACCACCACGATGAGCAGCAACGTGTCGACGATCGTCGATCCGGTCGGTGACGGTCCGGCCAACACCACGCCGATGCCAGCCGCGATTGCGATGCCCGCGATCCACGCGTTGATGGTGCGGACATCCCGCCTATGCCCTGCAGTCACGATCGGGTGAGGATACTGGCCCCAAAGAGTTCCGTCCCGCCGCGGTCAGGGCCGAGAGTGCGCTGGTAACTTGACTGACCTCATGCGCAAGTCGTGGCCGTTCGCTCTCGCCGTGATCGTCGTCGGCGGTCTTGCCGGATTGGCCATCGCCGGCCGTCCTGTACCCGCCGACCCGTTCGTGCTCGACCCTGCAAACACGACTGTCGACGACACGGACCCATCGACGGTGGAGACGTCACCTGCCGCCACGACGACCGAACCCGCGGTGACGACGACGTCGGTTGCATCCTCGACAACACAACCTCCGGTGCCCGACACAGTGGCACCCACAACAACGGTGGCGCCAACGACGACAGCGGCCGCCACCACCACGACCATTGCCGGCCCGTTGCCGCGCGACGAGGTGCGACTGGTGATCGGCAACGGCGACGGTCGCTTCCGCCTTGCCAGTACGACGGCCGATCGGCTGCGACCGCTCGGTTACGACATCGATCTCGGTGATGCGCTCGTGCCCGTCGATGCGACCATCATCTACTACCGCCCCGGCTTCGACGACGAGGCCGAGATCGTCGCCAAAGACGTCGGCGTACCCGACGCGATCATCGCTGCATTCCCCACCAACGGAGCGCAGATCACGAACTCCGACAACGCCGGTGATGTGATCCTGGTGCTCGGTCCGGATGCTCCGCGTTGACTCCGTGGATCGATCACCACCGGTAGGCTGGCGACTTCTATGAGCGTCGGCGAGCGTCCGGAGATGACTTTGCGCGACTACTGGCGCGTCATCGTCCGCCGGTCGTGGATCGTGATCGCCGCGATCATCGCCACCGCCGCACCGGCCGTTGCGTTGTCGCAGCAGCAAACACCCATCTACCAGGCCGATGCCGACATGTTGATCCGCGTCCTGCCCGGCGAATCGGTGTTCGGTAGTGGCCAACAGAACATCAACCCCGACCGACTGGTGCAGAACGAAGTATCGGTGCTCGAGGGCGACGTCGTGTACTTCCGGTTGATCGACAACCTTGGTCTCGAAGAGGATCCCCCCGGCGTCACCGGCAGCGGTTTCGACGACGCCGACGTCATCACTGTCAGCGTCGAAAGTGGCGACCCCGAGACGGCGGCCATGCTCGCCAACGCGTACGTCGACGCGTACATCGACGTGAAGCGCGAGCAGGCGGTCAGTGGCATGGTCGCGGCCAGCGCCGAGCTGCAAACGAAGATCACCGAACTGCAAACGCAGATCGACACCCTCGACGAACAGATCGATTCGAGCAGCACCGACGACGACTCGGGGGCCGAGGCCGACCGCCGCGCACTGGTCGATCAGCAGGCGCTGTTCAGCCAACGCATCGATCAACTCCAGGTCGACGCTGCGCTGTCGGCAGGCAACGCCGAATTGGTCCGACCAGCCGTTGCACCGATCAATCCGATCAAACCAACGCCGGAGCGCACAGCCATGCTCGGTGCGGTCGTCGGCTTGCTGCTGGGTTTGGGCGCCGCCTTCCTGGTCGACCACCTCGACGACTCGGTGCGCAATGCCACCGACCTCGCCCGGCTGGGAACCGACGTGCCGGTGCTGGCGATGGTGCCCAACGTGTCGACGCAGGACAACAGACCGCTGTCTGTTTCCGCGTCCGAGAACCCGGCTGTCGAGTCCTATCGCAACCTGCGCACCAACGTGCAGTTCCTTGGCATCGAGCGCAAGATGCGGTCGATCCAGGTCACCAGCACGCGCCCCGGAGAGGGCAAGAGCACGACTGCCGCCAACCTCGCCATCGTGCTGTCGCAGGCCGGCTCGAACGTCGTCCTGGTCGACGCCGACCTGCGCAAGCCCGACCTGCACCGCATGTTCGCCGTGGATGGCAGCAACGGCCTGACCAACAACCTCGCCGGCGACCCGATGGAGTTGACCATCCAGCGCATCACCGACCAGTTGTGGGTGATCGTGGGTGGCCCCGTGCCACCAAACCCCAGCGAACTGCTCAGCGGCCGACGCATGGACGCCTTCGCAGAGGAGTTGGCTAGGCGATTCGACTACGTGATCATCGACTCGGCGCCACTGCTGGCAGTCAGCGATGCCGCCGCGCTGTCTCGTCACGTCGATGGTGTGTTGCTGGTCGCCCAAGCGAAGCGAGTGTCGGTGCCGCAGTTGCGCGAGAGCCTGGCAACGCTCGAACGAGTCGGCGCCCCACTGCTCGGCATCGTGCTGAACCGGGCCAAGATCGACAACGAGGTGTCGGGCGAATACGAGTACGGGCAACCTGGCCGCGCGAAGAAGCGACGGCGGTAGCGTCCGCGCCAATGCACGTCACCGACCTGCTCGTCGTGCGCCACGGGCAATCGGAGTGGAACGCCATCGGTCGTTGGCAGGGTCACGCCGACCCAGTGCTCTCCGAGCTCGGCCGGCGCCAAGCCGCCGTTGCGGCCGGATCGATCGGTGCGGTCGACGGCATCATTTCCAGCGACTTGTTACGCGCTGCGGAGACGGCGGCGATCATCGCCCA
>JANOJI010000573.1:0-4004 GCA_031408175.1 Ilumatobacteraceae bacterium | reverse complement strand
TCGGCGCGAACTACGGTTGGCCGTTCCGCGAGGGCCAGTGTCCCATCGGCCTGAACCCGCCATGTCCGGGGCCGCCCGCCGGCTACACGGATCCGATCACCGACTATCCGCGGACCGACGGCGTCGTCATCACCGCCGGTGCGTTCATCCCCAACGGACACTGGCCGGCGGAGTATGACGGCGGGTATCTGTTCGCCGATGCCGGCAGTGGTGACATGTGGTTGCGTCGCTCGAACGGGTCGGTCGACTATGCCAACCCGTTCGCCACCGGCGCGAACGGCATTGCCGACATGGCCTTCGTCACGACGACCGGAAGCATCGCGTTGTACTACACGCTGACCGGTGGTGCTGTGCGCAAGATCACAACAGCGCCGGCCGCGTTCGTCACTCCCGGTTCGTTGTCGTTCCAGGCGGTACCTCCGGGCAACCGCGTCCTCGACACACGGCTGCCTGCCGCGGGTGACAAGCCGGTGCGCGCCCACTCCACACGGTACGTGCCGATGGAAGTCGACCCGGCCGTCACCAAGGCCGTGTTGGTCAACTTCGCGTTCGTCGCGCCCAGCACGCCGGGTTTCCTCACCGCGTGGGCGGGTCGCAGTGCGCGGCCGCTGGCGTCGAACATCAACGCTGTCTCCGGCGAGTTCGTGGCCAACTCGGCCGTCGTGCCCGTCGATGCCAACGGCGGCATTCTGCTGTACGCGTTCTCCACCGCACACGTCGTGATCGATGTGCTCGGCTATTTCAACGTTGCTCCAGGCGCGGTCAGCCCCGGCCGGTTCGTGGCCGTAGCCCCGAATCGCATCAGCGACACGCGCGGCCCGGTGTCGCCCACCAACTCGTACACGCGCGGTGTTGGTGCTCAGCTGCCATACGTGCGTGTTCCCGTGGCCGGACGGGGCAATCTTCCAGCAGCGGCACAGATGGATGCCGCCGTCCTGGTCGTGACGGCCGTGACCAACCCCGACAACGGCGCCGGGTTCCTGAGCGCGAGCCCCGGCGGCACGCCGTTCTCGGGCTCGTCGCACGTCAACACCAACGGAATCGGCGACATTCGGGCCAATCTGGTCGTCGTGCCGCTAGGTGCCGATGGCTCGGTCGACTTCCACCTGCTGTCGGTTCCCGATGTCATTGTCGATGTCGCCGGGTACTTCACGTCGTCGGCGGCGCCCAGCGGCACCGCCGGCCGCTTCCACGTGATCCAGCCCTTCCGCGAGGTCGACACGCGCGAGTCGATCGGATTCGGTCGTTTGCCGGGCGAGGCTTCGAGGTCGATCGATCCCGTCACCGTCCCGGCGAATGCCGGTGCGATGGCGCACACCATCACGATCGTCGACAACGGATCACCCGGTTTCGTCACGCCATTTCCAGGTGGAACGCTGCCGGTTGTCAGTGCCGGCAACACCACCGCTGCGGGGCAGGTCCACGCCGTGCTGTCGTTCACCCAATTGAGTCCGGCGCCGGCGACGATGAGCTACTACACGCTGATGGCGACCGACCTCGTTGTCGATACCCCCGGCTACTTCGAAGGCGGCTGATCGCTAGCCTTTCCCTGTGGCCAGCCTGCGTATCGCTCTCGCCCAACTGAATCCGACAGTCGGTGACCTCGACGGCAACGTCGCCAAGATCGTCGCCGCCTACGACCGGGCCGAGGCTGCCGGTTGCGACATCGTCGCCTTCACCGAGTTGACAATCACCGGGTACCCGCCGGAAGACCTCGTACTGAAGTCGGGCTTCATCTCCGACAATCTCGAAGCGCTGGCGAAGGTCGCTGCGCACACCGGTCGCTGCGCCGCTGTGGTCGGGTTCGTCGATGCAGATCGCGACATCTACAACGCAGCCGCGATGTGCGCAAACGGCGAGGTGTTGGGCACGTATCGCAAGCGTCTGCTGCCCAACTACGCGGTGTTCGACGAGGCTCGCTACTTCACGCCAGGGTCGGCCAACGACCCCTACGAGTTGTACGTGATCGGTGGCGTCAAGGTCGGCATCAGCATCTGCGAGGACGTGTGGAGCCCCACCGGCCCGCTGGCCGAGCAGGCTGCAGGCGGTGCCGAGTTGAACATCAACATCAACGGGTCGCCGTACCACTTCGACAAGGCCAGCGACCGCGAGCGCATGCTGGCGACGCGCGCTGCCGACGCCAGTTGTGCGCTGGTCTATGTCAACCAGGTGTGCGGCCAGGACGAGTTGGTGTTCGACGGCGGTTCGGTGGTGTTCGATGCCGACGGCACGCTGGTTGCCAGCTCCGCGCAGTTCGTCGAAGAACTGCTGATCACCGAGGTGCACATCGAACCGGTGTATCGCAAGCGGCTCCTCGATCCGCGTGGCCGGCGCACCGAGATCGAGATGCCGCTCGTCCACGTCTCCGAGGCCTCAGTTGGGCGCGATATCACGCCTGTGTCGGCCAGGATCGCGCCCAAGCTTGCGCCCGACGCCGAGTTGTACCAGGCGTTGGTGTTGGGAACCGGCGACTACGTGCGCAAGAACGGCTTCACCGACGTGGTCATCGGTCTGTCGGGTGGTATCGATTCCACGCTGGTGGCCTGCATCGCCGTCGACGCCTTGGGCGCCGATCACGTGCACGGTGTGTCGATGCCATCGCGATACTCCAGTGAGGGGTCGAAGACCGACGCTGCAGTGCTGGCACAGGCGCTCGGCATCGATTTCCGCACCATCCCCATCGAGCCCGCCTTCAGCGCCTACCTCGACATGACCAGCGAATCCTTCGCCGGCAAGCCTGCCGACCTCACCGAGGAGAACCTGCAGAGCCGGGTTCGTGGCGCCACCTTGATGGCCTTGTCGAACAAGTTCGGATGGATGGTGCTGACCACCGGCAACAAGAGCGAGATGGCGGTGGGGTACTTCACCCTGTACGGCGACTCGGTCGGCGGGTACGCGGTGATCAAAGACGTGCTGAAGACTCGTGTGTACGACCTGTGCCGCTACTACAACATGCGCGCCGGACGCGAGGTCATCAGCGAGAGCGTCATCACCAAGCCGCCGTCAGCCGAACTGCGTCCCGACCAGCGCGACGATCAGAGCCTGCCGCCCTACGAGGTGCTCGACCCGATCCTCGAGTTGTATGTCGAGGATGATCGCACCGCCGGCGAGATCATCGAGCTCGGCCACGACGAGGCGATGGTCCGTCGTATCACTCGACTGGTCGATGTGATGGAGTACAAGCGGCGCCAATGCCCGCCTGGCGTGCGGGTCAGCGTGAAGGCCTTCGGCAAGGATCGCCGACTCCCTATCACCAACGCCTACCGCGGCTGACACCCCGGCTGCCAGCCCTTCCGAATCGTCCGTGACGTTTCAGCGCCACCTCACGACGATCTGGGCGCCAGACTCAACGCTCACTTGGGAGCTCGTCGAGATTCGGCACCCGGATCCCGGCGACCCACGGCACCCATTTCGTCACTGACGATTCGGAAGGGCCTTGGGCGAGGCGAGGGCGCGTTTCGTCACTGACGATTCGGAAGGGCCTTGGGCGAGGCGAGGGCGCGTTTCGTCACTGACGATTCGGGAGCGGTCGGGGCGTCGACAGGGTGATCGTGACCACGGCGACTGCGGCCAACGCAGTCGCTATCGCCGCCGGCCAACCGATGCCGTAGCTCGTGTAGAGCCGCGTCGCCGGCACGGACATCACTGCACGCCCGACCGTGTCGACGCCGACCAACAATCCGAGGCCGCGCGCCGGCGATCCGGGTATCAGACCGGTGCCGAGGGAGATTGCGCTGACGACCGAGAACTCGAAGCCGAGCACGCCGATGGCAAGCAACGCGACGCCAAGAATGAGATGGTGATGCCACAGCGCCAATCCGGCGCTGGCCGGGATCATCAACATCGCGCCAACCGCCACAGCTCGTCGCTTGCCCCAGACATCGGTATAGCGGGCCACCATCAACGTGGCGACCAGTTCGCCCGCGCCGAGCAGGAAGGTGACGGCGGACAGCCCGGCAGGCGTCAGGCCGAACTCGTCTTCCAGCCAGCTGCCGAACGTGACG
>JANOJI010000572.1:0-5648 GCA_031408175.1 Ilumatobacteraceae bacterium | reverse complement strand
CGGGATGGCCACCCGGTCGCCTTCACGAAGGCGCGTTACCCCGACGCCGACGCGCTCGACCAGGCCCACACCTTCGTGGCCTGGAATGAATGGAGGAGAAGGCTTCACCGGCCAGTCGCCATGAGCTGCGTGGATGTCGGTGTGGCACAGCCCCGACGTCTCGATCTTCACAAGCACTTCACCGGGACCGGGCGTGGGCATGGCCACGTCCTCGATCACCAGCGCATGCCCGAACTCATGAACTACTGCAGCCTTCATGGCAACTCTCCTCATACTCGATGTCACCTGCATCATCCGGCCGTGGAAGCCCAACATCCAGAGTCGAACGACCCGATCAACTGGGCATGGTGGGCACCCTTGGTGCCCATCCGATCAACTTCGGGGTAGTCGTTCGAGGAATCGGAGTGCGGCCTTCGATGACTCCTGACGCCACAGATCGACGACATCGACGGGTTCATCCACATCAACCTGGAGGGCGAGGGCCTCCGCCATGTCTTCGATGTGGGCGCGCTGTCGATCGAGCATGGCTCCGATCGCAATGTCACAGAGCTCGGCGACGATCAGTTTGAGGAGCAGTTCGCTGCGAAGGTCGCGAAAGTGCACGACGGGCGTGTTCAGCCACCTGCGGAGCTGTGCACGACCGGAGCGGCTCGCAACGAGAATGGTGCGATTTCCCCCGGCAATCCCGGGCTCCTCACCCACAGCGCGGATATAGCCGCGGTTGGCGAGCTGTTCGAGCGAACGGTATGTCAATGCACGTGAGAGCGACCACACTCGGCCGACATCGCCGCCGGGTTTCAGCCGTGCCGCAATCGCGAAGCCATGAGTAGGGCCGGGATAGAGAATGCCGAGGCACGCCCACTCGCCGAGCAGCAGCTGTTGTTCCGTCGTCCTGGCCACGTTCAGGCGTCGTTCGGGTCCGTCACCAGGTCGAGAGCAAGACTGTTCATGCAGTACCGCTGGCCGGTCGGGGCAGGCCCGTCGGGAAAGAGATGGCCGAGGTGCGATCCGCATCGTCGGCAGCGCACCTCGGTGCGGATCATGCCATGGCTGACATCCTCGATCAGTTCGACGGCATCGGCAGCCTTGGTGTGGTAGAAGCTCGGCCAGCCGCTGCCCGACTCGTACTTCGCCGTCGAGTCGAACAACTCGGCTCCGCAGGCGGCGCAGTGGTAGGTGCCGTCGGTGTGCTCATTGACGTACTTGCCACTCCAGGCGCGCTCGGTACCTGCGCGACGCAACACCTCGTACTGCTCGGGCGTCAGCACTTCGCGCCAGTCGGCGTCGCTGCGTTCGATCTCGGGCATCGCTCCAGAGTACCCAACCAGCCGCCAGGTCGTCAGCCCCGAAGGTCATGCCGGATACACATCGATCTCCGTCGCTTTGACCGATGCGTAGATCTCGTCACCCGGCCGCAGTTGCAATGCATCGAGCGCGGCCGCGGTGATCTCCGCCGTCAGCGGCAGCACTCCGTGAATGCCGATCCGAACCCGATCGCCAAGACGGTCGATGTCGCCGATCACACCGTTCCACACGTTGCGAGCACTCGTTCCAGCGGGTTGGCCGACTTCGAGCGAGATCGAGTTCGGTCGGATCACCGCGAACGCTGAACCGACTAACGCGGCGGCGATCACCACCCTGGCGCCGCTGGGGTTGGTGAGAACGCCGTTGGCGATGGTTCCCGACACCAGGTTCACGCCCACCAGATCAGCGACGTAGCGAGACCGCGGATGGGCGCTGACCTCGGCGAGGGTGCCCGCCTGCACGATGCGCCCGGCGTCGATGATTGCCACCCGGTCGGCCAGCGCGTACGCGTCGACAGGGTCGTGAGTCACGAGGATGCGCATGCCATCGAAGGTCTCCAGATGACGAAACAGATCCCTTCGCACGATGCTGCGCGTGCCTGCATCGAGCGCAGCGAGCGGCTCGTCGAGCAGCAACAGGCGCGGGTTGGTGGCCAATGCACGGGCGAGCGCGGCACGTTGCGCCTGCCCGCCCGACAATGCTCGCGGCCGCTGCGTGGCGTATTCGCCGAGCCCGACACGGTCGATCCATTGGCGAGCAATCCTGCGTGCCTCCGCCTTCGGCGTCTTGCGAGCGCGCAGGCCGTAGGCGACATTCTCGAGCACGGTCAGGTGATCGAAGAGCAGGTAGTTCTGGTACACGAAGCCGATCGACCGCTGCTCGGGCTCGACGAACGTATCCGTCTGCGGATCGTCGACAACCGCTTCGTCGATGGAGATCCGACCGCGGTCGATCTGCGTGAGCCCGGCCAGGCAACGCAGGATCGTGGTCTTGCCGGAACCGTTCGGTCCGAGCAAGGCCACTAGTTCTCCTGCCTTGACGTCGAGTTCTGCTTGCAGATCGAGCGTGCCGACCTGCAGTTGGATCGATACCGACACACTCACGCAAGCACCGTCCGATGGACGGCGTCGCGTTGGCCGAGCCAACGGTCCCGCAGACCAACCAGGACTCCGAAGGAAATCGCGATCAGTAGCAACGCCAACACGATCGCCTCCTCGGGATTGACCTCCAACGCGAGGTACACGGCCAGCGGCATGGTTTGGGTGGTACCCGGGAAGTTTCCGGCGAATGTAATCGTGGCGCCGAACTCGCCCAATGCCCTCGCCCAGGCGAGCACTGCGCCCGCAACCAGCGCCGGTCGAATGGTCGGCAGAGTGACTCGCCAGAACGTGTACCAGCGTGACCCTCCGAGGGTGCGTGACGCATCTTCATAGCGGGAGTCGAGTTGACGTAACGCTGCCTCCACGGTGATCACCAGGAACGGCATCGCCACAAACGTCTGGGCAACTACCACGCCAGCTGTCGTGAACGGCAACCGAAAGTCGAACCAGCGATCGAGATATTGACCAACCAGCCCACGCCGCCCGAGTGCGAAGAAAAGTGCGACGCCGCCGACCACCGGCGGCAGAACCATCGACAACGTGCACAGGGCACGTACGACACTCCGGCCGGGAAACTCGACCCGTGCCAGCATCCAGGCCAGCGGAACGCCGAAGATGATCGAGAGCAAGGTTGCCCACAGCGAACAGATCACCGACAGGCGCAGCGCCGTCAGCGCGTTGTCCTCGGTCAGGTAGCTCCACACGCCCGTCCACGGCGCCCGCCACAGCAGCCCGACCAGAGGAAGAGCGAAGAAGAGCACCGCAATACCGGCAAGCACAAGCACCGGGACAGGCAGCGCGACGCGCCTGCCCCGGCGACGAGTCACGGCGCGAGGAAGCCGTACGAGGCGAGGATCTTCTGACCGGCATCGCTCACGACGAAGCCGACAAATGCCTGCGCACTGTCGGGGTTGAGAGCGTTCTTGATCACGGCAACAGGGTACTCAGCGAGCACGTTGATGTCGGCCGGGATAGCGACACCGGCGGCGTCGACGCCAGCCGCAGTCACATCGGTGCTGTACACGATTCCGGCGTCCGCCTCACCCAACGTCACCTTTGTCACGACCGCCTTGACATTCTCCTCGAGCGACTTCGGCGTCACGGTCACGGCAGCGTTCTCGAACAATGTGGCCGCGTACTTGCCGCACGGCACCTCGGGTGCGCAGGTCACCACGATCAGATCCGGATTGGCGAGGTCAGCCACCTTGACGATCCCTTTCGGGTTCCCGGGACCGACGATGATCTGCAACACGTTGTTGGCGAAGATCACCGGCTCGGTCGCGTTGTTGCCTGCATCGGTCAGCTTCGTCATGTTGGTGATGTCAGCTGAGGCGAACACGTCGGCGGGTGCACCCTCTCCGATCTGCGTCACCAATTCCGATGAGGCCGCAAAGTTGAGCTTCACGTTCATATCGGGGTACACGACCATGAAGCCATCACCGATCTCCGTGAATGCCGCCGTCAGCGACGCCGCCGCGAACACCGTGACATCACCCGACACGGCCGCAGCATTTGTCGACTTCGATTCGGAGTCGTCCCCGCACGATGCACCGACGAACCCCAACACGACGATTACGGGCAGGAGTAGTCGAGGTTTTCCACGCACAACCAGACAATAGTCATACAGTGACTATTAAACGTCATCGGCTGACCAAGCCCCCACGACGACGGTAGCCGGCTGTCAATTGTCCAAGGGGAAGGCACCCACCAGTATCCCTGTAACACCCCTCTGCCATAGTGGAAACCATGAGGTCAGACGAGGTGCAGTGCCTGGTTGGGCGGGTGGCGGCGGTCGATGCTGACTGTGCTGATGGGGGTGTGCTCAAGGCGGCTGTGGAGGATCTGCGGCGGCTGAAGTCATGGGTCGAAGGCCGCGAGGTCGCCTTCGCGCAACAGATCGCGAACGTGTCGTCGTTCCCGGAGAAGTCATTGGCCGAAGCCAGCAACACCTCGTTGCGACACGGTGGACGGCTGCTCAAGCGTGCTGCGACCGCCGGGGACGTGCCCGCGTTTGGGAGGTCGTTGGATTCCGGTCGGGTCTCGGGCGAGCACGTTGACGTGTTGACCCGTGCGTTGCGCGAGCTGGAACCTGCTGCACGAGCCAAGCTGATCGATCAAGGCGAGCATCTGGTGAAGCTGGCCGAACACTCCACAGCGGATGAGTTCGCCCGAAGCGTGCGGCAAGAGGCGAGACGGTTGGAGGCCGATGGTGACGGGCTCGAGCGATTGGAGCGACAGCGTCGTGATATCCGTTGCAACTGCTGGACAGACAAGGAGACTGGCATGGGTCGCTGGTCGGTGACGTTGGATCCGGCGACGTGGGTGTCATTGGAGGGCCGGCTCGACGCGCAAGTCGAAGCGATGTTCCACGATGCCCATCCCGAAGGGTGCCCCACGGATCCGTTCGAGAAGCAGTCCTTCCTGCGCGCCCATGCCTTGTTGGCCTTGCTGAATGGCGAGGGGCTTCGGGTCGGGCGTCCGGAGATCGTGGTCGTCGAGGACTTCACCAACCCGCGGCCGGACGGCCGCCCGACACTCGATTGGGGCGCTGACGTCGACCTTCCCGCCGAGTTCTTGGAAGCGGTACGGCCAACGGCACGTGTGTATTCGATCACGGTTCGCAACGGGGTCGTCATCGACGCCCCGGGCGCGTTGAACCTCGGTCGCACGACACGACTGGCGAACCGCGCCCAACGACGGGCCCTACGAGGCCTGTATTCGACATGTGCGATCCCCGGATGCTGCGTGCGTTACAGCCGCACCAAGTTGCATCACGTCATCTGGTGGCGCCACGGTGGCCGCACCGACCTAGAGAATTTGTTGCCGATCTGCGAGATCCACCATCAGAAGATCCACAACAACGGCTGGCTGATCAGTCTCGGGTCGAACCGCGAGTTGACGATTGCTTTCCCCGACGGCGAGATCATGACCACCGGACCACCCAAACGGGACGCGGCATGACGAGATGCGAATCCTTGAGCGAGTCGTTGGGCGACGGTGATCCGTGGCTACCAGGTCACCTCATCGCAGCCGTGATGATCTTCTGGTTCGACCTGCAGGGTCGCGTGGGTGATGCCGTGCCGGTCAGCGAGCAGGTGCCGGGCCTGGTCGAGCACGGCGTGCGAATCGATGCCAGCGGAAATCATCAGGTGGGCGGTCGCGACTTCCATCTCCGAGGTCAGCGTCCACACGTGAATGTCGTGCACATCGACAACGCCAGTGATCGTCTCGAGTTCGCGCCGC
>JANOJI010000562.1:0-2768 GCA_031408175.1 Ilumatobacteraceae bacterium | reverse complement strand
CCCCGCCCGGCATCGCTCACCTCGAGCGCGCCGAACTGACAACGGACCTCACCATGGCCCGCGACTTCGACCTCGGAATGATGGGCCCGCCGCTCGACATCTCGATGGATTTCATTGCGGGTGGATTGGTCGACCTGGTTGTGGGCGCGAGTGCAGCCATCCTGCTGGCCACCTTCCACTGGTGGGCGGCGCTGCTGTTGGTGGTCGCTTGGTTATCGACCCACTGGCTGCTGCGTGAGAGCGGCGTGTGGAAGGACCGCAACACCGACGAGGTGCGCAAGGCGCAGCGACACGCCGAGTACTCGTACCGCCTTGCCGTCGATGCAGCCCCCGCCAAGGAGTTGCGCTTCTTCGGTCTGGCCGGCTGGGTGACCGATCGGTTCGTCACCACCCGACGCCGGCTCTACGACCTGCAGTACCAGGCAACGCGGCTTCGCGAAAAGTCGGTGCTGTCGTGCTTGGCAATTGTGCTCGCGTCCAATGTGCTGATCTTCTGGCTCCTCGCCGACGGCGCTGCGGATGCAACCCTGACAACGGCTCGCGTCGTCGTCTTTGTGCAGGCCGCGATCGGGGTATCAGCGATCGCGTTCGGCGGCCTGAACTGGGCGATGGATGGTGCGGCTGCGCCTGTCGCCGCGCTGGCGCGGGTCGAAGCCGCCGTGGGTAGCGGCGCCCTGGCCGCAGGTGCGACGATTCCTCCCGGAGGGCCTTCCGAGATCAGCTTCCGCGACGTTTCGTTCGCCTATACCGACGATGGCCGACCCGTGCTCGACGGGTTCGACCTGACCATCCCGGCTGGCACCTCGATGGCCATCGTCGGTCAGAACGGTGCCGGCAAGACGACGCTCGCCAAGTTGCTCTGCCGCCTCTACGACACCACATCAGGTTCGATCGAGATCGACGGTCAACCGTTGACGTCCCTGGAACTCACGTCATGGCGCTCGCAGGTGACGGCTGTGTTCCAGGACTTCATCCACTTCGAGTTGCCGTTGCGCAACAACGTTGCCCCGACCGGCGCGCCCGACGACGTGATCCGGGCAGCGCTCGCCGCCGCTGGCGGATCCGAGCTGGCCAACGGTGACCTCGACACGATCCTGTCGAAGGGTTACCCCGGCGGCACCGATCTGTCCGGTGGGCAGTGGCAGCGCATCGCCCTGGCCCGTGCGCTGTGCGCCGTGCAGCTGGGCGCCGGCGTGGTGCTGCTCGATGAGCCGACTGCTCAGCTCGACGTGCGCGGCGAAGCCGAGATCTTCGAGCGGGTGCTGGGGGCCACGCGGCACTGCACGACCATCGTGATCTCGCACCGATTCTCGACTGTGCGGTTGGCCGACCGGATCTGCGTGATCGAAGACGGCAAGGTTGCCGAGCTCGGTAGTCACGACGAGCTGATGGCGCTCGGCGGCCGGTATCGCACGATGTTCGATCTTCAGGCGTCGCGCTTCACGGAGTACGACGAAAAGGGCGAGGAGGTGACATATGAGTCGCTCTAGAGGCATACGCCGCGATGCCGATCTGCCGCCGGCAATGCGGTCGCTGTGGCGCACGTTCCGCCTCGGCTACCGCGCCGAGCCGCGTCTGCTGGCATTGTCCCTCGGTCTGGCGATGTTGATGATGCTGCCCGACGCGTTGTTGGCATTGTGGCTGAAGTTCCTGGTCGACGGAGTGCTGAACGATCAGCGATCACGGGTGATCATCGCTGGAATCGGTCTGGCCGTCTCGGTGACTGCGACGTGGTACCTGTCGTTGCTGTCACAACGGGTCCAGCGTCGCTTCCGCGACCGGGTGGCGATCGCGCTCGAGTCACACGTCGCTCACCTGCAGGCGTCGGTACCGACCATCGAGCACCACGAGCGGCCCGAGTATCTCGACCGACTGGCGATGCTGCGCGATCAGGTTTTCGCCCTCGACCACATGTTCATGTCGCTGTTCTCGACCATTGGTTGGCTCTTCAGGTTGGCGATCACGGCGATCCTGCTGGCGTCGATCCACCCAGCACTGATCTTGCTCATGCTGTTTGCCTTGCCGGCATTCTGGGTGTCGACATGGCGACCTGCGGTCGAGCGGCGGGTCGAGGAGTCGGTCATCGCCAACACCCGCCTCGCCCGCCACCTGTTCGTGCTCGGCACCAGCGCACCGCCGGCGAAGGAAGTGCGCGTGACCAACACCGGCGATTGGTTGGTCAGTGCGCGTCGGGCGGCGTGGCAGCGGTACTACGAGCCTGTCGCCAAAGTTCGCTGGGCCAGTGCGGCATGGCACACCTTGGCGTGGGCGATCTTTGCGGGCGCCTACGTCGCTGCCGTCGTCTATGTCGCAACGGGCCTCGATCGTGATGTGGGCGATGTGGTGCTAGTGCTCGCCGCCGGAACGCGCCTGGCGCGCTACGTCGGCGCTACGGCGGGCGAGCTCGGCTTCTTGCGGGGATTCTGGCTCGACTCGTCGCGCCGGTTGACGTGGCTGGAGGACTACGCCGCGGGCGTCGATGCGTCGGCAATCGCAAGTGCACCCGAGCGACTGACCGATGGAATCACCTTCGACCACCTCTCGTTCCGCTATCCGGGCACCGACCGTCTGGTGCTCGACGACGTCAACCTGCGGCTGCCGGCTGGCGCGGTGGTCGCCGTCGTTGGCGAGAACGGCGCCGGCAAGTCGACCTTGGTGAAGCTGCTGGCCCGTATGTACTCGCCGACGTCGGGCCGCATCACCGTCGACGGTGTCGACCTGGCCGACATCGCCACCGACCAGTGGCGAGCATGTCTCGCCGGCGCCTT